>NZ_JBYTAE010000009.1:0-86076 GCF_058787875.1 Hydrogenophaga sp. FW305-3-2-15-A-LB1
CGTCGGGCAGGGCGGGACTGCGCTTGCTTCCCGTGTAGGCCAGGGCACGCACACGACCGGATTTGATGTTGGGCAATGCCGAGATGGGGGGTTCGAAACCCAGCATCACTTGTCCGCTCATGAGATCGGGCAAGACGCCTTGCTTGTAGGGCACGTGCAGCATCTCGATGCCGGCCGCCTCCTGGATCAACTCGAAGCCGAGGTGCGAGGTCGTCCCCAGCCCATAGGACGCAAACGAGATTTTGCCCGGTTGCGATTTGGCCAATGCCACCAGTTCCGCCATCGATCGCGCGGGCAGCGTGTTGCTCGCGACGATGAACGATCCGCCTCTCAAGGCCTGCATGACGGGGATCAGGTCTGTCTTCGGATCGTAGGGAATCTTGGGCAAGAGGAAGGGCACGGTCGTGAACGGATTGCTGGTGGAAAACAGCAGCGTGTATCCATCGGGCGCGGCTTTGGCGACCGTGTCGGTGCCCAGGGTGGCGAGGGCGCCGGGCTTGTTCTCCACCACCACCCCCACATTCAAGGCCTTGGTCAACTTGTCGGCATAGGCGCGGGCGAAGGCGTCCGAGCCCACCCCTGCCGGTGTCGGCGTCACGATCTTGATCGAGCGGCTGGGCCAATCGGTCGTCTGGGCCCAGGTGGCTGCACCCACCAAAGTCATGCTGGTCGCGAGCAGCAAAGCACGGGGGAATTTCATGGTTTGTCTCCTGTTGTGGGATATGAAGTGCCATCGAGGCCGGGTACGGTGACGCGGCCGGGGTCGTTGCCATGCGCGACCAGCTGGTCTACCGCATAGTCGGTCACGCAGCCCGAGAGCAGTTGGCGCGGGTCTTCCAGCACCACCCGCAATCGGGTGTTCAGCGCACGCCAGTCCTCCGGCCCGCCGATCTCGGGCATCTCACTGACTTCCAGCGTGTGTTCATCGAGCACGGGCCGCGACTGGCCGGAAGCGGCGTACCGGGCGTAGCCCTCGTACATGAGCGGGCCGAGTTCGCTGACCGCGCGGGTCTGGCACCAGAGCTGGCGCAGCGGCGTCTCGAACGCGCGCACGGTCGCGTCGTCCATCGGCTGCTGTGGCGCGGCGAAGCCCGGGGCATGGGGGGCGATGTAGAGGCGGTCCAGGCCCAGCCGCTGGCGCGAGGCGCCCAGCAGCATGGCGCACACCGAGTTGCTGGTCCAGGTCACGCCGGCGGTGGGCCGGCCCTGGCGCCCGACGATCAGCGCCATCGCGCGCGACCAGTCGATGTCATGGCGGTCGAACCAGGTGATGACGCGGTGGGCGATGTCCATGCCCACCAGGAAGAAGGTGGCGATCATCACCTTGTTCATGGGCACCGTGGCGCCCACGGCGGTGCCGGTGGCTTCCAGGAAATGCACACGCAGGTCGTCGCGCGTGAAGCACGCGGGGTCGGCCAGCACGCGCTCGATGTAGCGCTCCGTCACGATGCAGGCGTAGTCCACCATGTCGGCGATGCGCTGTTCGCGGCCTCGGTAGGCCTCCACCGCGATCTGGTCGCGCCACAGCTCCATGGAATTCGCGGCGCGCGCGACGCGCGTGCTCTCCAGCAGGCGCTGCGCCTCGGTGCGCCAGAGCGTGCCCTGCGGATCGATCTCCCGCATGCGCAGCAGCGTGGCCACGGCCGGGCCGTGGTGCGAGATGCCGGCCAGCTCCTTGAAGCCGCGCGTGCCGAGCCGGAAGCCCACGACCTCGGGCGCCCGGCCGCCGCCGGGGTAGAGCATGAAGTCGCCGCTGGTGGCGACGATCAGCGGGTCGTTCTGGGTGGCGTTGGCCGTCAGCGCGGCCAGGCGGGCGCCCATGCTCTCGGGGCCGGCCGTGTAGGTCTCGAACAGGCGCAGCAGTTCGGGGTTCTGGTAGGGCTGGTTCATGGCGTGTAGACCTTGCTCGGTGTGCGGAAGCGCACCTCGGCGCTGAGGCTTTCGGTCACCACCAGGTAGGTGGTGCCGTGGTCCGTGAAGTGGGTGGCATCGGTGCCGCCCAGCGTGTCGAACCATTGATCGACCACCAGCTGCCCGTTCTCGAAGCGGTAGGTGCAGGACTGCAGCGCGGTGATGGGCGCTTCGCGCGTGCCGAGCAGGAAGTTGACCTGCACCAGGCGCCCGCCCTGGGCCGTTTCGATCCAGCAGAACTCGCGCCCGCCGGGCCCGCTGAGCACCTGGTGGACCACGAAGCGGCCATCGACCCAGCGGTGCAGCAGCGTCTGGCCGTGCAGGTTCGCGAAGGCCAGCCACGACTCACCTTGCGCCTCGAAGAAACAGAAGGCGCGCCCGCTCTGGCCTTCGAGTTGTTGGAAGGGCTCGAAGGCGCGGCCATTCCAGCGCAGCAGGCGGGAGGGCTCCACATGGTCGGCGTGCGCCAGCAGCGTCTCGCCGCCCACCTCGAAGAACGCCCAGTTGTAGCCCCAGGCGGAAGGCACGGTCTGGAACGGCACGAATTGCGCGCCGTCCCATTCGAAGACGGTGGATTGCGTGTGGGGGTGCTTGGCCGCCACCCCGTCCATCTTCACGCCCAGCGCGAGCGCGAGGAACTCGCGCTCGCCGATGCGGAAGTGCTTGCACTGTTTCGCGGCGAAGGTGGGGATCTGCTGGAAGGGCACGAAGCGGCCGTCGATCAGCTCGAAAATCGTCGACAGCGCGTCCAGCGAGTACGGGCCCGCGCCGGTGCGCAGGCTGGCGGTGGCGAGGAAGGCGCGGTCGCCGATGGTGAAGAACTCGGCGTCCTCCCCGCCCGGCACCGGCAGCGTGCCGTGGGGCTGGAAACGGCCGCCTTCCCAGCGGTAGACCAGGGCCTCGGTGTCGCTGTTGCCCAGCGTCATCTGCGCGGGCTGGCCGGGGATGTCGGTGCACAGCTGAGGCACCACGAGGTAACGCACGCCGCCGTGCACGAAGGTTTCGGCCGCGCGCGCGCCGCTGGTGTCGAGGGTCTGGACGAGGTTCATCGCTGCGGGCTTTCGAACCCGAACAGGCGCGCCGGGTTGTCGCTCAGGATGCGCTGGCGAGCGTCCTTCTCGGGCACCCAGTCGCCCAGCAGGTTGAGCAGCTCGCCAGTGTCGCGCCCGCCTTCCGGGATGTGCGGCCAGTCGCTGCCCCAGATCACGCGGTCCGGCACCGTCTCGACGATCGCGCGGGCCAGCGGGCGCAGCTTGGCGTAGTTGCCGTCCTTGGCCAGCCGGTAGGGGCCGGAGAGCTTGAACCAGCCGCGCCCGTCCGCCACCGCCCGCAGCAGGCGGTCGAAGTCGCTGCGGTTGAGGCCATCGCTTTCCAGCATGTAGCCCATGTGGTCGATCACGAAGTCGCACTCGACATCGGCCAGGTAGGGGATGAGGTCGCGCACCACCCAGCCCGGCGTGTAGAACTGCACGTGCCAGCCCATGGCGCTCACGCGCTTGACGCTGCGCTGGATGTAGGCCGCGAGTTCGGCCGTCGGCAGGGGCGAGCGCAGGAACAGGTCGAGCCGCAGGGCCCGCACGCCCAGCCGGTGCATGTCTTCCAGCTCCGCGTCGCTCACGTGGTCCTCGACCATGGCCACGCCGCGCGCCTGGCTGCCCGCGATCTTCAGCGCGTCGAGCATGCAGCGGTTGTCGGTGCCGTAGAAGCTGGGCTGCACGATCACGAAGCGCTGGATGTCCAGCGCCGAGAGGGCCGACTGGAGCTGCGGCAGGTTGCCGTCCGGCAGGGTGTAGTGGGGCCGGGCCACGTGCGGGTAGCGGTCGGCCGGGCCGAACACGTGCACATGGCTGTCGCAGGCGCCAGCGGGAACGGGGAAGGTGGGGCGCGTGAGCGTGTGCGCCGCGCGCATGGGTTTGGAGGTGAGGACGTCGTGGCTCATGAGGAGGTCGAAGGAGAAGAGGCCAGGGCCTGTTGGACGCGTTCGTGCAGCGCCGCCAGGAGGATGTCGCTGTCGATGCCGGTCATCAGGAAGGGCGCCGCGCCGCGCTGGATCAGCTCGGCGGAATAGGCGTTGTCCGGGATGCCGCCGATCGCCAGAGGCTTGCCGGCGCGCGCGCAGGCGGCCAGCACGTGCTCATGGGCTTCGCGCACACGGGGGTGCTTGTGCTCGCCCGGGACGCCGAGTTCCGCGCACAGGTCGTTCGTGCCCATGCCGACGATGTCGACCCCGGGGGTGGACGCGATCGCTTCCGCGTTCTGCACGCCCAGCGGGCTTTCGATCAGCACCTTGAGCGCGGTGGCGCGGTTCATGGATTCGTACAGCCGCGCGGCCGCCACCTTGCGAAAGCCCAGCTGGGGCAGCGAGCCGATGGCGGAGCGGTGGCCCAGCGGCGGGAAGCGGCAGGCGGCCACGAGGTCGGCGGCCTGGGCCGCGGTCTCGATGCGGGGCGCGATGATGCCGAGCGCCCCGCCGTCCAGCAGGCGCCCGATCACGCCGTATTCGCGTTCGGGCACCCGCACGAAGCCGACCAGGCCCAGGTCCAGCGCGGTGGAGCAGATCTGCGCGGCGGTGTCGATGGCCATGCTGCTGTGCTCCAGGTCCACCCAGATGGCGTGGTGGCCGCTGGCGTGCGCGTAACGGGCGATGTCGCCGGTGCGCGAGGACCGCACGCCCAGGGCCAGGACCGGCTGCCGCCGGGCCAGGCGCTCCAGCACGGGGTTGAGGGACCGGGCCGCCAGCCAGGTGTCGAGTTCGGCGTTCATGGAAGGTGGGGGGAGGGATGGGACATGCGGGCATCCTAGAGAGGACCATCCATATCTGCAAATACCGAATACAGATCGGCATCCATACGCATCGGGTATCAATTGGCGGCGGCCGATCCATCTGACAGGTTTCCATGGGGTCGGAAACCAGTCATACGAACGAAGTATCGATACCTGCCTAAAAAGAGTATTGGTCGATACGGATCGCCCCTCCTAGGATTCGCCAGCCCACCCTGTTCCGCAGAGACGGTGAGGCCCATTCCCCTTATCCCTTGGAGACAAAATGAACCAACCCACATGGCCCCGTGGCCTCACTTTCGCTCTGGCCGCGGCCGCCTGCGCCGCGCTCAGCCCGGCGGCCCTCGCCCAGTCTTCCGTGCAGATCTTCGGCACGGTGGACCTGAACCTGACCTCCACCAAAGCCGGTGGCACCTCCAACAACGCGATGGACCAGGGCGCGAACATCTTCCCGAGCCGTTTCGGTTTCCGGGGCACGGAAGACCTGGGCGGGGGCCTGTCGGCGAGCTTCTGGCTGGAGTCCGCCTTCCTGGCCGACACCGGCCAGTTGCAGGGCGCGTTCTTCTCGCGCCGCTCCACGCTCAGCCTGGCCAGCCAGAGCCTGGGTGAGCTGCGCCTGGGCCGCGACTACACGCCGACCTTCTGGAACCTCTCGCAGTTCTCGCCCTTCGGCACGGTGGGCGTGGGCGGCTCCAGCAACATCATCGAAGGCTGGCCCTTCGGCGTGGGCGGCGCGCGCACCCTGGTGCGCTCGGACAACTCCATCGGCTACTTCACGCCCAGGACCCTGGGCGGTTTCTACGGGCAGGCCATGATGACCCTGGCCGAAGGCATGGCGGGCGCGAAGTACCGCGGCTTTCGGGTGGGTTATGCCGCCGGTCCGTTCGACGTGGCGGGCGCCTACGCCACGACCGACACGCCGGCGGGGCGCTACAAGACGGCCAGCCTGGGCGGCACCTACGACTTCACGGCCGCCAAGCTGTTCGCGAACTACTACACGCAGCAGGTGCCCAACGACAAACAGGTCAACCTGATGGTGGGCGTGTCCGTGCCGGTGGGCGTGGGCAGCATCAAGCTCTCCCTGGCGCGCTCCGACCGCTCCGGCCCCGGCCTGGAGGCGGACGACGCGAGCCAGCTCGCCGTGGGCTACGTGCACCGGCTGAGCAAGCGCACCTCGGTCTACGCCATGCACGGCAACATCCGCAACAAGGGCGGGGCGGCCTACGTCACCGCCGACAGCTCGCCCGCCGCCACCCCCGGCGGCTCGGCCCGCGGCACGCAGGTGGGCATCTCGCACAACTTCTGATCGCCCCCGATCCCTGGCCGTGTCTCGAACACGGCCAGGCTGGTATCGGGCGATACAGCCGGGTGGCTTGAAGCTGCGCAGAATCGGCGCACCTTCTTCTAGAGACCCACCATGAACGAACTCGAGCTGGCGCGCCAAGGGATCGGGCGCTTCATCCAGGCCGTCAACGACGGCGATGCCCCGCGCGCGCAAGCCTGCCTGGCGCCGGGCGCCCGCCTGGTCTTTCCCGGCCCCACGGTGTTCCACCAGGTGGCCGACTTCCTCGAATGGAGCGGGCCGCGCTACGAAAAGGTGCTGTACACCTACGGCCCGATGGAGCTGGTGGCGGGGGCCGGCCGCACGGTCGTGTATGCCCAGGGCGCCGTGTCTGGTGTCTTCGCCGGTGGCGTGGGCTTCGAAGGCGTTCGTTATGTGGACCGCTTCGAGATCGAGAACGGCCTGATCGTGTCCAAGGAGGTCTGGTCGGACATGGGGGACCGGCTGCGCAAACTGGGCCGCTGAGCGCCGCGCGCGGCACCTCGTTGCCCGCCTGGTATCTGTCGATACAGACGCCCGGGCGTTCAGCCAGCACCATGGGCTGGTGCGGAAAAGGCCGCACAGCAACCATTGGAGATTTCATGAACACCCATCAGGACGCCGTCGCGGCGATCACCCAGCGTTACCAGGAATGGATGAAGGCCATTCGCGATCGTGACCTCGAGACGATTCTTTCCATCTACGCCGAAGACGCCACCTACATGCCGCCGGGCCGTCCCCTGGCCACGGGGCGGGAGCACCTGCGCGCCGTCTGGGGCGGGTACCTGCAGCGCAAGGACTTCGTGGCCGAGTACACGCCGACCCTGCACGTGTCCGACGCGGGCGACATGGCCTACGACATCGGCCACTACCGCATCCGCATGACCAAGGACGAAGGCCCCGTGAGCTTTGTCGGCAAGTACGTGGTGGTGTGGAAGAAGGTGGCGGGCCAGTGGCGCGCCATGCTCGACATGGACAACGACAACGGGCCCGCCCCGACCCAGGCGTAAGCCTCAGCGCGTGTTGGAGGCCTCGGCCCGGGTCTCGGGCCAGGCCTCCGCGCCGGACGCGCTCGAGCCGTCGGGGGGGATGACGAAGCGCTGGTCCCGGACAAGGAGCTGCGCGCGGCGGCGCAGGCGGTTGATGACCCGCGTCACCGTCACGCGCGACGTGCCCGTCATGCGCCCCACCTGCTCGTGCGTCAGGTGGACCGTGATCTCCCGGCCCTCGGGCGTCGTGGTGCCGAACGTGGCCGCCACCCGCCGCAGCAGATGGAAGATGCGCTCCTCCGGCGGGTAGGAGAAGGCGTACTCCAGGCGGATGGCCAGCACCCGCTGCTTGATGCTGACGATGCGCAGCAGCGACAGCGCCAGCTCCGGGTGGGTGGCGAAGGCGTCGCGCAGGCGCCGCGCGTCGTAGCGCAGCACCTCCGAGTCCCGCAGCGCGACGGCGGTCGAGAAGCGCGGCAGGCCATCGAAGGCGGGGGCGTCGCCGCAGAGGGCATTGGGCCCCATCACTTCGATGGTGATCTCCTGGCCGTTTTCCTCGAAGCACGACACCCGGACCTCGCCCGAGACGATCAGGAAGAAGTGGGGCGAGACCTCCCCCTGGCCGTACAGCAGGTTGCCCTTGCGGATGCGCAGGCGGTCGGCCAGGTAGTCGTGGCGGTGCCACAGCGCCACGTCGTCGGGCGACAGCCCCCAGGTTTCGTGTCGGCGTTCGTTCATGGAGGGGTAATCTAGCCGTCGGGCCGCCGCACCGTCAAACATGGTTCACAGCCGGGTGTGGGGGGGAAGTTCCAGGCCGTACAGCGCCTTGCCGTACAACTCGCCGCCGACCTCGGCCTGCAGCAGGAAGTGCGAGGCCATGCCGTGCAGGTCGTGGAAGAAGCGCTGCACCGGGCCGTGCGGCAGGATGGCGCCGCCGCAGGTCGCCACCAGCCGCGTCGAGGCCGCCAGGGCCATGCGCGAGGCCAGCGCGGCATCGGCGCGGTACCTGGCGCGCTGCTCCACCGTGAACGGCACCTCGCGCGTGGCCTGCTCGTGCATCTCGTCCACGTCGGACAGGATCAGGCGGTACGCCATGTGGATCTGCGCCGCCCCCTGGCCGAGCTCGATCTGGTTGTAGCGGTCCTCGGCCTGGGCGAGGGAGGTGGCGTTGGCGATGCGCTTGCGGCCCAGTTCCACGACCGCGTCGAGCAAGCCGAACGCGCCGCCCACCACGCCCATGGCGGTGCACAGCGCGAAGACGGCGTTGAGCGGCATGCGGTACATCGGCCCGGCGTTGCGCACCGCACCGGGGTAGATGCCCCGCTGCGCGTCCGGCCAGGACAGGGTGCGGTAGAGCGGCACGCGCACGTCGGACAGGGTGACGTCCTTGCTGCCGGTGCCGCGCATGCTGGACACCTGCCAGGACGCTTCGTCCACCTCGAAGGCCGACCGCGGCACCGCGGCCAGGCGCTGTTCGACCTCGCCGTGGGCATCGGGCACCGGCACCATCACGCACAGCCAGTCCGCCACGTCCACGCCGGAGGCATAGAGCCAGCGGCCTGAGAGGCGGATCGCCTGGTCTTCCCGCGCGACCTGCACGCCGCGCCCGACCCCGCCGCTCAACACGGGCACGACGGCGTCGCGGCCCTGCGCGAACACCTCGTCCTGGAACCGGGGCTCGAACATGCCCAGCAGCCAGGGGTGGACACCGGCCAGGCAGAGGATCCAGCCGCTGGCCGTGTCGGCCCGCGCGATCTCGCGCGCCACCTCGAACAGCGCGCGCGGGTGCATGTCCCAGCCCGCGCAGGCCGCGGGTTGCATGATGCGGAACAGGCCGGCCTCGCGCATGGCGGCGATGGCTTCGTCGGACACCCTGCGCGACGCCTCGTGCCGGGGCGCCCAGGCCCGCAGCAGCGGTGCGAGCGCCCGGGCGCTTTCCACCAGCGCCGGCAGTGTGGGTGGGCTCGCCGTGCTCATGCCGTGACCCCCGCCAGTTCGTGGTAACGACCGCGCAGGAAGACCAGCGCGTTGTGGTCCGTGTCCGACTCGCGCATGGCCGTGACCCTGCCGATCACGATGGTGTGGTCGCCCGCCGAATGCAAGGTGCTCACCTCGCAGACCAGCGCGGCGCTGGCGCCTTCGAGCACCGGTGCCTCGCTGGCGCCGTCCCAACGCGCGCCGCAGCCGGCATCCGGCCGCCCCGCATAGTGCTGCGAGATGCGCTGCTGGTCGGCGTTCAGCACGTTGACCGAGAAGTGCCCATGGGCTTGCAGGCAACCCAGCCACCGGCTCGCGTTGCGCACGCACACCAGCAACAGGGGCGGCTCCAGGCTCACCGATGTCACCGAGTTGGCCGTCATGGCCGCGGGGGCCTGCGCCGGGCCGCAGGCCACGATCGTCACACCGGTGGGCAGGCGGCCCATCACGGCCCTGAAATTTCTGCTGTCCTCTTTCGTTTCCATCAATAGACCTCCGTTCTGCTTGAGATGGTGGACAGCAGTCTCGCCAGCGGGGCCCGCGCTGTCTGTATCGGTCGATACGTCTTGCGCCGCGTGGGCTAGGGCATTCCCCAACGCCGCTTGTATCGGCCGATACCGCCAGAAAACCGCGCGCCTCTTAACGTTGCGGCCTCAACCATGAGGAGCATTTCGATGAAGAACATCTTGCGCACGCTGACCACGGCCTTGCTGGCCGTGTCGGCCCATCTGCCGTCCACCGCCCAGACCCCCGACAAGCCGACGCTGGTGATCGGCGTGGTGGCCTCCGCCAGCGGACCCGCGGCGGCCCTGGGCCTGCCCGAAAAGAAGGCCGTGGAGCTGGTCGAAGACCTGGCCCGGTCGCGGCCGGACCTGCCCTTCACACCGAAGTTCATCTACCACGACGACGGCTCCGACCCGACGCGGGCGGTGAACGCCGTGCGCAAGCTCGCCGGCGAGGATGCCGCGGCGGTCGTGATCTGCTGCACCACCACGCCGGCCTCCATGGCGGTGCTCGACACCGTCAAGTCGTCTGGCGTGCTCAACATCTCGATGGCGTCGGCGGCCACGGTGGTGGAGCCCGTGGGCGAGCGCTTCTGGACCTTCAAGACACCGATGACGGACCGCATGCAGATCGCCTTCACGCTGGACCGGCTGAAAAAAAGCGGCGCCCGGCGCGTGGCCTATTTCGGGCTGGAAGACGCCTACGGCGAAGCCGGCTGGAACGAGCTGCGCAAGCTGGCGCCCGAGCACGGCATGCAGATCGTGGCCAACGAGCGCTTCTCCCGCGCCGACACCAACTTCACGCCGCAGGCGCTGCGCATCCGCCAGTCGGGCGCCGACGCCGTCTACCTGCACGCCATCCCGCCGGCCAGCGTGCTGGCGCACCAGGCCCTGATCCGGGTCGGCATCGATCGCCCGATCTTCCACAGCGCGGGCGCGGCCAACGCCGGTTTCCTGTCGCTCGCCAAGGGATCGGTCGACGGGGCCTACGTGGTGAGTGGGGCGCTGCAGGTGCACGACCAGCTGGCGGCCTCGCACCCCCTGAAGGCGCCGCTGCAGCAGTTCATCCAGGCGTACGCCCGGAAGTACCCCGGTGAGTCGGCGGACCTGTTCGCGGGCCAGGGCTGGGACGCGGGACAGCTGGCGCTCAGCGCCTTGTCCTCGGCCGTGCGCGCCTCGCCGCCGGGCACCGCGCTGCCCGCGCTGAGGGCCTCGGCTCGGGACCACATGGAGCGCATCCGCAACCACCCCGGTGCCAACGGCATCTTCAACCTGTCGAAGGACGACCACCTGGGCCTCGACAACGTGGGCCTGGTGATGCTGCGGGTCGAACAAGGCCGCTTCAAGCTGCTGGAGAACTGACCCGTGGCGGCTTGGGACACCTTTCTGTTTCTGGCGGTGGACGGGCTCACCAGCGGCGCCGTCTACGCGCTGCTGGGCCTGGGGATCGTGCTGATCTACCTGGTCACGCGCGTCATCAACATCGCCCATGGCGACTTCGCGATGCTGGCCGCGATGACCCTGGTCAGCCTGGAGCAGGGTCGCCTGCCCGGCACCAGCTACCTGCTGGTGGCGGGCGTGTCCCTCTGGGGGCTGCTCGCGATCTGGTCGCGGCGCCGCGCGGGCTGGGCGGCTATGTGCGCCCCGGTGCTGCCCACGGTGGCGGTGGCCGCCGCGGCCGTTCTGCTGCCGCTGGGGCTGGCCGCGCTGCAGGCGCCCGCGCTGTTGAACGCGGCCGCCGCGGTGCTGCTGGTGGCCGCGCTCGGGCCGGTGTTCCACCGCATCGCGATCGAGCCGATCCCGCGCGCCAGCGTGCTGGTCTACATCATCGTCACGCTGGGCATGCACCTGGTGCTGCAGGGCCTCACCTTGCAGCTGTGGGGGCCTCAGGCGCATTCGGTGGCGCCCTTGCTCAGTGGAAGCTTCAGCCTGGGCATGGTGGTGGTGAGTTACCAATCCCTGCTGGTCTTGGCCAGCACCGCGGTGCTGGTGGCGGCGCTGTACCTCTGTTTCGCCCACACGCTGGCGGGCAAGGCGCTGCGGGCCTGCGCGGTCAACCGGACCGGGGCCGACCTCTGCGGCATCCAGGTCGCCAGCGCGGGCCGGCGGGCTTTCTTCCTCGGCGCCGGGCTGGCCGCGGTGGCGGGCGTGCTGATCGCGCCCGTCGTGGGCGTGCACTACGAGATGGGCTTCCTCATCGGGCTCAAGGGTTTTGTCGGCGCCACGCTGGGCGGGCTGGTCACCTACCCGGGGGCGATCCTGGGCGGCTTGTTGATCGGCAGCTTCGAGTCCTGGTTCTCCTACCTCAGCAGCGCCTACCGCGACGCGCTGGTGTTCCTGCTGATCATTCCCCTGTTGCTGATTCAGACCGCGCGGATGAAGCGCCGTGGAGCCGTTCATGAGCATTGAAATGCGCCTGCTGGCGCTGACCGCCGCGCTGCTGGGGGCGCTGGCGCTGTTCGGCGCCGAGTTCCACGCTTCCGTGCTCGCCACCATGGGCATCTACGGTTTGCTGGGGCTGTCCCTGGTCGTGCTGGCCCTCTCGGGCCAGGTGTCGCTGGGGCACGCCGCCTTCATGGGCCTGGGCGCTTATGCCAGCGCGCTGCTGGTCCTGCGCACCGGCCTGCCGGCCTGGGCCGGTCTGGCCGCCGGGGTCGCCATCGCGGCGCTGGCGGCGCTGCTGATCGGCGGCGTGACCAGCAGCCTGCGGGGCCATTTCCTGGCCTTGACCACCCTCGCCTGGGGCATCGCGCTGGCGGTGTGTTTCCGCGCGGCCGGCGAATGGACCGGCGGGGCTTCGGGCTTGAGCGGCATACCACCGCTCACCGTGTTCGGCCAACCGTTGAATGGGCCACGTTCCATGGCGGTCCTGAGCTGGGGCTGCGCGCTGCTGGTCGTCTTCGCCGTGGTGCGCGTGCAGCGATCGCGGGTCGGCCGGGCCCTCAGCGCGGTGCGCCAGCAGGAGCTGATGGCCGAGAGCTTCGGCATCTCCGTGGGCGGCATGCGGTTGCGCGCGCTGGTGGCCTCGGCCATGGTGGCCGGCCTGGCGGGCGGTCTGTACGCCCACTACCTCGGCTTCATCAGCCCCTCGCCGTTCGATCTGTCCGGCTCGATCAAGGGGCTGATGATCGCGGTGGTGGGCGGTGAGCTGAGCGCCTTCGGTGCGCTGGCCGGCACCGGGATCGTCGAGGGCCTGAACTGGGTGCTCCAGTCCGTGCTGCCGGCGGTCTCGTCGTCCGCCAGCGGCCTGGAGCCCTTGTTCTACGGCCTGCTCATCATGGCGGTGATGCGGTTCTTCCCGGAGGGCCTGTGGACGCGCATCGACCGCGCGCTCGCGGCGCGCTGGGTGCCCGCCACAGGCGTTGCGCTGCCGGCCCGGGGCGTGGCCAGCGCCACCGACGAGGTGGTGCTGGAGGTGGACCGGGTGGGTGTGGCCTTTGGCGGCGTGCAGGCCCTGGCGGACGTGAGTTTTCGCTTGCGGCGTGGCGAGGTGCTCGGCCTGATCGGCCCCAACGGCGCCGGCAAGTCCACCTGCTTCGACGTCATCAGCGGCGTCAACCCCGACCACGCCGGGCAGGTGCGCCTGCAGGGCGCCCCGCTCGCGCAGGCGCGGCAGGCGGGCCGGCTGGCCCGCAGCTTCCAGCACACCCGCCTGCTCGAAGACCGGTCGGTGCGGGACAACGTCATGCTGGGCGCCTTTCGCCGCACGCGCACGGGCTGGCTCGCGGCGTTGACGGGTCGGGATGCGGGCGACGAATCCAGGGTGGCCGCTTCGGCGCACCGGTGCCTGGAGCAGGTGGGCCTGGCGGCGCACGCGGCCCGCACGGTGTCGACGCTGTCCCTGGGCGAGCGGCGGCTGGTGGAGGTCGCGCGGGCCCTGATCGCGGACCCCGACGTGCTGCTGCTCGACGAGCCCGCCGCGGGCCTGCGGCGCGCCGACCGGGTCCGCCTGGTGGAACTCATCCGTGCCCTGCACCTGCAGGGCCGCACGATCGTTTTGGTGGAGCACGACATGGACATCATCATGGCGCTGGCCACCCGGGTGGTCGTGCTGGACCGCGGGCGGGTGATCGCCGATGGCGCGCCCGCCGAGGTGCGGCGCCACCCGCGCGTGCTCGATGCCTATCTGGGAACAGGAGATGCCCCATGCTAGTGGTTCGTGAGCTCAACGCCGGCTATGGGCGTTCCGAAGTGATCCGGGGCCTGTCCCTGCGCGTGGACGCGGGCGAGGCCGTGGCGGTGATCGGCCCCAACGGCGCCGGCAAGACCACGCTGCTCAATGCGGTGATGGGCACCCACGCCGAAACGGGCGGCGAGGTGCAGGTCGACGGCCGGAGCCTGGCGCGGACGACGGGCGCGCGCCTGCGCGCCGGCATGGCGCTGGTGCCCGAGCGCCGCGAGTTGTTCGGCAGCATGTCCGTGCGGGACAACCTGCGCCTGGGCGCCTACCTGCGCAGGCGCACGCCGTCGGAGCGCCTGCGCGAAGACATCGCTTTTGTCTTCTCGCTGTTTCCGGTGCTGCAGGAACGCCAGACCCAGTGGGCGCAGACCCTCTCGGGGGGTGAGCAGCAGATGCTGGCGATTGGCCGCGCGCTGATGTCGCGGCCTCGGCTGCTGCTGCTGGATGAACCGTCCACCGGCCTGGCCCCGCGCATCACGCTGCAGATCCTGCAGGCGCTCGATCGTCTGCGGACCAGCCAGGGCCTGTCGCTGCTGCTGGTGGAACAGAATGCGCGGCTGGCCCTGCAGTTCACCACCCGCGCCTATGTGCTGGAGATGGGCGAGGTCGCGCTCGACGGGCCATCGCACGAACTGAGCCAGGACCCGCGCGTGGTCGACAGTTACCTGGGAAGTGAAGCCAGCCATGCCTGAACCGCGTGCCACCGCCCCGCACCGCCTGCTGATCCACAACGCGCGGATCTACCCCGACGCCTCGGGCGCCACGGCGGCGGCGATGCTCTTCGAAGGTGGGCGCGTTCGCTGGCTGGGCCAGGCGGGTGATGCGCTGCCACCGGCGGAACAAATCATCGATGCCCAGGGCAAGACCCTTCTGCCCGGTTTGATCGACGCCCACGCGCACCTGCTGTGGATGGCGATCGACCGCTTGACGTGGAACCTGGCCGGGCCGCACGGGCCCCGCTCCCTGGCCGAGCTGCTGGATGGGCTGCGGGATCGCCGGCTCGATGCGGGCGAGTGGATCGTCGCCAATGGATTGTCGGAAGCCCGTCTCGCGGAACAGCGGCTGCCCACGCGGTGGGAACTCGATGCGGTGGTGCCGGACCGGCCCGTGGTGCTGCGCCGCGCGTGCGGCCATGCCGCCGTGGTGAACAGCGTGGCCCTGCGGCGCGCGGGGTACCGGGACGATGCGGTGGACCCGATGGGCGGGCTGCTGGAGCGCCGCGAGGATGGGGTGCCCAATGGGGTGCTGCGCGAGGCGGCCGCGGCGGTGCTGTACCCGATGCTGCCGTCACCCGCGTGGGCCGAGGTGCAGACCTCCCTGGGCGCCGTGGCGCAGGACTGCCTTGCGCTGGGCCTGAGCACGGTGGTGGAGGCGGCGGTCGGCTTCACCTACGGGTTCGAGACCGAATGGACGCTCTGGCATGCCTTGCGCGCTGCGGCGCCGTTTCCGCTGCGCATGGGCTTCATGCTGGCCATCGGCCCGACGGAAGCGGCGATGCGGGGCCTGCGGCCCACGCGGGATCCCGACTGGCAGGTGGCCACCCTCAAGTTCTTCAGCGACGGCACCCTGGGCAGCCGCACGGCGGCCCTGCAGGCGCCCTACTGCGCGTGCGGTCAGCGCAAGGGCCTGCTCATGAACGCGCCGCAGGCCCTGCGCCGCCACGTGGCCCAGGCCGCGCGGGACGGCTGGCAGGTGGCCGTGCATGCCATCGGAGACCAGGGGGTGGAGGAGGCCGTCGCGGCGATCGAAGGCGCGCCGGCGCCGCAGGGCATGCCCCATCGGCTGGAGCACCTGGGGCTGGCATCGGACCGGCTCTGCGACCGGCTGGCGCAAGCCCGCATCGCGGTTGTCACGCAGTCGAGCTTCATCGAACGCATGGGCGACAGCTTCGAGGCGGCGTTGGGCCCGCAGCGCAGCCAGGCGCTGTACCGTGCGCGCGCCTTGCTCGAGCGCGGCGTGCTGCTGGCCGGCAGCTCCGATGCGCCCGCGGGGGCGCTGTCGCCTTTCGTGTCCATGGCCGATGCGCGGGAGCGCCGCACGGCGCGCGGCACCGTGCTGGGCGCGGACGAACGCTTGAGCGCGTCGCAGGCGGTCCGGTGCCACACGGAAAACGCGGCGGCGGTGCTGGGCAGGGCCGAGGACCTGGGCCACCTGCGGGTGGGCGCGGCGGCGGACGCCATCCTGGTGGACACCGACCCCTATCGGGCCGGTGCCGGCGAGGTGCGTGAGACCCGGCTCCTGCTCCACGTGCGCGGCGGCGCGGTGGTCCTGGAGCGGGCCACTTCGACTGAGTGAAACGGAGGGTTTTCCACGGTTTTCATGAGGGTTGCCTGCTTTTAAGATTCCTTTCAGAGGAAATGACTTCCACTGAATGGAACCTGAATGAATCGCTCTCTTTCTCCCTCGCCGGCCCGGCCGGCGCACCACGGCGCCACCGTGGGACCGGCCCAGGTCGTCGAAGCCGACGGCGTGTGGTCGCTGCGTGCCAGCCGCTGCGCGGACTGCCAGCGCGCCGTGTTTCCGCCCGCGCCGCGCTGCCCGTTCTGCGCGTCAGAGGCCTGCACCGGCGAGGCGCTCTCGGGCCCCGGCACGCTCTACAGCTTCACGCGCGTGCACATCGCGCCGCCCCATTGGCAGACCCCGTACCTCGTGGGCTACGCCGACTTCGAGGGCGACGTGCGCGTCTTCGCCAAGCTCGACCCCGAGGTGGACTGGGCCTTCGGCGCGCCCGTGCGCCTGCGGGTGCAGTCCCTCGCTGACGGCGCCGCCGGCTTCCACTACTTCCTGGGGGCGGCATGAGCACCGGCATCCAGAACCTGCGGCCGGTGGACGTGATCGGCACCGGCATCGTGCCCTTCGGCAAGTACCCCGACCTGACCCTGCCGCGCCTGGCCCAGCCGGCCGTGCTGGAGGCGCTGCGCGAGTCGGGCCTGGCGCGCGAGCGCGTCCAGAAGCTGTACTGCGGTTCGGCCCTGGGCGGCTGGATGGCGGGCCAGCGGGTCGCGCGCGAAACCGGCCTGAGCGGCATCGCCGTGGTCAACGTGGAGAACGCCTGCTCGTCGAGCGCCACCGCCTTCCACGAAGCGGTGATCGCCATCGGCAGCGGCCTGATCGACTACGCGGTGGTGGTGGGCGTGGAAAAACTCTCGGCCCTGGGCGGCGGCACCCTGCCGCTGGACCACGAGGACCACGAGGTGGCCAACGGCATGGTGATGCCCGCGCTCTACGCAATGCGCGCGAACCGCTACCTGCACGAGCACGGTTACACGCCGAAGGACCTGGCCGCCGTGTCGGTGAAATCGCGCCGCCACGGCGCGCTCACGCCCTACGCGCAGTACCGCGAGCCGGTGACCATCGAGCAGGTGCTGGCCTCGCGCCCGATTGCCGACCCCATCACCCTGCTGCAGTGCTGCCCGGCGAACGACGGTGCCGCCGCCGTGGTGCTCGGCCCGGGCGACGACCGCCACCGGCCGGGACCGCCGCGCGTGCGCGTGCTCGGCAGCCACCTCGCCTCGGGCCGCTACACCAGCGGCTTTCGCGACATGACCTCGCCCGAGATCACGGTGCGCTGCGCCGCCGAGGTGTACGAAGAGGCGGGCCTGGGCGCGGCGGACATCGACGTGCTCGAGTGCCACGACGCCTTCAGCGTGGCCGAGCTGCTGTATTACGAGGCGCTGGGCCTGTGCGCGAGCGGCGAGGCGCCGCGCCTGCTGCACGAAGGCGCCACCTCGCTCGGCGGCCGGGTGGTGGTCAACCCCAGCGGCGGCCTGCTGTCCAAGGGGCACCCGGTGGGCGCCAGCGGCGCGGCCCAGATCGTGGAGATCGTGCGCCAGCTGCAGGGCCGCGCCGACGCGCGCCAGGTGCGCGGCGCGCGGCGCGGCCTCACCCACGTCACGGGCGGCGGCACCGCGGGCTTCGACCACGGCGCCTGCTGCATCAACGTTTTCGGGAGCATGGACTGATGGAACGAGAAACCGGCACCACCGCGCGCGTGCTCATGGTGCTGCGCGCGATCGCGCAGGCGCAGGGCGAGCCCACGATGAAGGAGCTGTCCGACCAGCTCAACCTGCCCCTGTCGACCATGCACCGCCTGCTCGAAATGCTGGCCGAAGAGGGCATGGTGGAGCGCGACGACCTGACCCGCGCCTTCCGCCCCGGCCCGGACTTCTTCCGCATGGCCGCGATGGTGGTCAACCGCATGCCGATCCGCACGGTGGCGCGGCCCTTCCTCGCCGCCGCGATGCGCGCCGCCGACGAATCGGCCTACCTCTGCCTGCTGGACGCGGGCAGCGGCCGCATGACCTTCGCCGCCACCGCGCCCTGCAGCCACATGCTGGACTACCGCGTGCCCATGGACACGCCGTTCAGCCTGGTGGTGGGCGCCTCGGGCCTGTCCATCCTGGCCTGGCTCGACGACGTGCACCGCGCCGAGATCGTGCGCGCCGAAACCGCCGCTGGCGCGCTGCTGGACCGCGCCGCGCTGGCCCGCCTGCCCGAGGCCCTGAAGCAGATCCGCGCCGACGGTTACGCGCAGACCTTCGGGCAGCGCATCAAGGGCGCGGTGGGCGTCTTCGCGCCGGTGTTCGACGCCTCCTCGGCGGTGTGCGGCAGCTTCGGCTTCACGGTGCCCGAGGTGCGTTACCAGCCCGCGATGCAGAAGAAGCTGGCCTCGGCGGCGGTGCAGCAGGCGCTGGCGCTTTCGCGCGCGCTCGGTTACCCGGGCGAGCAGGCCCAGGCCGTGGCGGTGCGGCGACCCGGAGGGCGGCGCGCATGAGCCACGCTGGACCTTTGCACGGCCTGCGCGTGCTGGACTTCACCCAATTCCTCTCGGGCCCGTTCGGCACCATGGTGCTGGGCGACCTGGGGGCCGACGTGGTGAAGGTCGAGCCGCCCGCGGGCGAGCTCTCGCGCACCATCCCGCCGCACTTCGTCGGCGAGGACAGCGTGTACTACCTGAGCGTGAACCGCAACAAGCGCAGCGTGGTGGCCGACCTGAAGAACCCGGTGGACCTGGAGCGCATCCGCGCGCTCGCGCTCACGGCCGACGTGGTGGTGGAGAACTTCAAGCCCGGCGTGCTGGAGCGCCTGGGCCTGCGCTACGAAGACCTCGCGGCCGAGCGGCCCGGCCTGGTGTGGTGCTCCATCAGCGGCTTCGGCCAGACCGGCCCGTGGCGCGACTGGCCGGCCTACGACATGATGGTGCAGGCCCTCTCGGGCGGCATGAGCCTCACCGGCGAACCGGGCCAGCAGCCGGTGCGCTCGGGCATTCCGCTGGCCGACATTTCGGCCGGGCTGTTCGGCGTGATCGGCATCCTGTCGGCGCTGCACGAGGCGCGCACCACGGGCCAGGGGCGCTGGGTGGACGTGGCCATGCTCGACTGCCAGCTCTCCATGCTCAGCTACCAGGCCGCCTACCACCTGCATTCGGGCGTGGTGCCGGGGCCGCAGGGCCGGGCCCACGATTCGATCCCCACCTACCGCGCCTTCGCCGCGGGCGACGGCGCGAGCGTGGTGGTCACCGCCAACACCGAGTCGATGTGGCGCGAGATGGCGCGCGTGCTGGGCTGCGCCGACCTGCTGACCGACCCGCGCTACGCGAGCAACGCGGACCGCTTCCAGCACCGCGAGGCCTTGTGGGCCGTGCTCGACGCCGCCTTCCTCGCGCGGCCCGCGCGCGAGTGGGTGGAGCGCCTGCTGGCGGTCAACGTGCCGGCCGGGCTGGTGAACACGCTGGACGCGGCGCTGTCCAGCGAGCACGCGGGCGCGCGCGGCATGGTGATGCCGCTCACCGACGAGCAGGATCCCGCGCGCCAGATCCGCGTGGCGGGCAACCCGATCCGCTTCGAGGGCGAGCCGGCGGCCCCATCGCGCTTCCCGCCCTGGTTGGGGCAACACACCACCGAGGTCGCCAGCGACTGGCTGGGCTGATTTTTTTTCATTCAAGCAAAAGGTCTTTCGATGATTTCCTATCCCGTGGCGGTTGACGGTGTCGTCAGCCGCGTGCTCCAGGCCGGTGCGGCCGGAACCCCCGTCGTCTTTGTGCATGGCACGGCCACGCGCGCGGACCGCTGGGCGATGAACCTCGATGCGCAGGCGGCCGCGGGCCGGCGCGCGTTCGCCATCGACCTGCCCGGCCACGGCTTCGCGCAAAAGGGTGCTGGCGTGTCCTGCAGCGTGCCGGCCTATGCCGAGTTCGTGGGCCGCTTCATCGCCGACACCTTCGATGGCGAGCCCGTGGTGCTGGTGGGCACCTCGCTCGGCGGCCACGTGGCCGCGCGCCTGGCGGTGGCCCGGCCGCAGGCCCTGCGCGGCCTGGTGCTGGTGGGCAGCATGGGCCTGGCACCGCTGGGCGACGAGCTGCGCGCGCGCATCGGCGGCGGCGCCGGCAACCAGACGCGCGAGGCGATCGCGATGAAGTTCACGCGCGTGGTGCGCGACCAGGCCTTGGTGACCCCCGAGTTGATCGACGAGGAATACCGCGTCAACAACTCGCCGGGCGCGGCCGAGTCGCTGGCGGCGCTGGGCCGCTACATCGCGCAGCGGCTCGACGACGACCTCGCCGGCCCGGCGCTGGCCGCGCTGGACCTGCCCAAGCTGCTGGTCTGGGGCGACGTGGATCCGGTGGTGCCGCCGGCCATCGGCGGGCAGGCGCACGCGCTGCTGGCCGGCAGCCGGCTCGCGCTGATCGCGGGCACGGCGCACACGCCCTACCTGGAACAGCCCGAGGCCTTCAACCGGCTGCTCGATGCCTTCCTCGACGGCTCGCTCGGCCGCCAGGCCATCCCCGGCGTGGAGGTGCGTTGACCATGGCCGCCCGCTGCATCGTCAACGGCCAGCTGATCGACGGCACCGGCGCGCCGCCGCGCCCGCTGGCCTGGCTGGAGATGGACGCCGGCCGCGTGGGGCGCGTGCAGCTGGCCGGCCCCGGGGCCGAACCACTGCCCGAGGGCGCCACCGTGGCGCTCGACGCCACCGGCTGCACGGTCATGCCCGGCCTGATCGACGCCCACTGCCACCTGAGCTACGGCGACGCGCGCACCATCGAGGAGCAGGACCTGTACGCTTCGGCCGAGTACCGCGCGCTGCGCGCCGGCTGGCACGCGGGCAAGGTGCTGCGCGCGGGCGTCACCTCCATCAGCGACCCCGGCGGCAGCTGGAACATCGCGGTGGCGGTGCGCGACGCGATCCGCGCCGGCATCGTGCCCGGCCCGCGCATGAGCGCGGCCGGGCGCTACCTCACGACCCACACCGGCCTGGCCGACTACTTCCCGGCCTGGGTCGGCGAGCTCCCCTCGGGCGTGGGCGCCCAGACCTTCGATGCCTCGGCGATGCTCACCGAGGTGCGCCGCCAGGCGAAGAACGGCGTGGACTTCATCAAGGTCGCGGCCAGCGGCGAGTCGGCCACGCTGACCCCGGGCGGCGGCAGCGTGCCGGCGTTCCGGCGCGAGGAGTTGATGGTCATCGTCGACGAGGCGCACCGCCTGGGCAAGCGCGTGGCCGCGCACGCGCGCAGCGGCGTGGCGGTGCACGACTGCATCGACGCCGGCATGGACTGGATCATGCACGGCGACTACATGACCCGCGAGCACTGCGAGCGCCTGGCCGAGAGCGGCATCCCGCTCTGCCCCACGCTCACCTTTCTCGCCAACATCGCGGACTGGGGCCACCTCGCGGGCTGCTCGCCGGCGCGCATCGAGCGCCTGCGCCGCAACTACGAGACCGCGATCGAGGCGCTGGGCCACGCGCGCGAACTGGGCGTGCAGCTGATCACCGGCACCGACACCGGTTTCGCCATCACGCCGTTCGGCGAATGGCACGCGCGCGAACTGGAGATCTTTGTCGACCGCCTGGGCATGACACCGCTGGAGGCGATCACCTGCGCCACGCGCAACGCCGGCTTCACGGTCGACCCGGGGCAGGTGGGCACGCTGCAGAGCGGCTGGTGGGCCGACGTGCTGGTGGTCGCGGGCGACCCCTCGCGCGACATCCGGCTGCTGCAGCGCAAGAGCGCGATCCGCGCGGTCTTCAAGTCGGGCAAGGCGGTGGACCTGCAAGCCGATCCCGACCGCATCGAGCGCTGGGCCTGGGAGAGAACGATGGCCGTCTCGGCCAGCGAGCTCACCTGGGACATGGTCCACGGCACCTGAGCCGTTTTCACACCTACAAGGAGAACCCCGATGAGACACACCCTGAAATTGGCATTGGCCTGCGCGCTGGTCGCGGCCAGCGGCGCCGCGATGGCCCAGTTCCCGACGGCCGGCAAGGCCATCACCATCGTGAATCCCTACCCGCCCGGCGGCCTGGGCGATCTGCTGGCGCGCGCCATCGCGCGCCAGATGAGCGAGTCCCTGGGCACGCCCGTCATCGTCGAGAACAAGCCCGGTGCCAACGGCGCCATCGGCACGGCCTACGTGGCGCGCGCCCAGCCCGACGGCTACACCATCGGCTCGGTGCCGATGAGCACGCTGACCATCAACCCCATCATCTACAAGGACCTGGGTTACCAGCCGAAGGAACTCACGCCCCTGACCCAGGCGGTGACCTTCGCCAACGTGCTCGTGGCCAACAGCAGCGTGCCGGTCAACAGCCTGGCCGAACTGCCGGCGTACCTGAAGGCCAGCGCCGCGAACCTGAACTTCGCCTCGCAGGGCAACGGCTCCAGCGGCCACCTCGAAGGCTCGCTGCTGAACATGGCGGCGGGCACCAAGATCACGCACGTGCCCTACAACGGCAGCGGCCCGGCGCTGCAGGGCCTGCTCGCGGGCGAGGTGCAGTTCATGTTCGAGACCTTGCCGGCGGCGATCCCGCTCATCAAGTCGGGCCGGCTCAAGGCGCTGGGCGTGGCCAGCGCCACGCCCCAGCCGCTGGCGCCCGAGATTCCGCCGATCGCCAGCGTCATCAAGGGCTTCGAGGCCAGCAACTGGATCGGCCTGATCGCCCCGCCCCGCCTGCCCGCCGACGTGCAGGCCAAGCTCAACGAGCACATCGTGCGCGCGCTCAAGACGCCCGAGCTGCAGCGGCTGGCGGCGGACCGTGGCGTGACCCTGGTCGCGAGCAACCCCGAGGGGCTGGCCAAAGCCATCGAGGCCGACACGAAGAAGTGGACCGAGGTGGTGCGCGAATCCAAGATCACCAAAGACTGACGGGAAAGCCTGCCGTGGACCTGCATCTGCATGGAAAAAAAGTGGCGGTGACCGGTGCCTCGCGCGGCATCGGCGCCGCGATCGCGCGCGCCTTCGCGCGCGAAGGGGCGAACCTGGTGCTGCTCGCGCGGGACGGCGCGGCGCTCGAGGGCCTGGCCGGGGAGCTGCGGGGCGCGCACGGCGTGCGCGTGGCCGTGCGCGCGGCCGACCTGAGCGATGGCGCCGGCATCGGCGCGCTGGCCGATGCGCTGGCCGACGTGGACGTGCTGGTGAACAACGCCGGCGACATCCCCGGCGGCACGCTGTCGCAGGTGGACGAGGCGCGCTGGCGCCAGGGCTGGGACCTCAAGGTCTTCGGCTACATCAACCTCATGCGCGCGGTCTACGAACACATGCGCGGGCGTGGCGGCGGCGGTGTGATCGTCAACAACATCGGCCAGGCCGGCGAGACCGCGAACTTCGGCTACATCGCGGGCGCGGCGGGCAACGCGGCGCTCATGAGCGTGACGCGCTCGCTCGGCTCCATGAGCCTGTTCGACGGCATCCGCGTGCTGGGCGTGAACCCGGGCTCGGTCGACACCGAGCGCTCGCGCCGGCTCAAGCGCGCCGAGGCCGTGCGCCGCTGGGGCGACGAGCAGCGCCACCAGGAGCTGTTCGACGAATTGCCCCTGGGCCGGCCCGCCTCGCCCGACGAGGTGGCCGACCTGATCGTGTTCCTCGCTTCGCCCCGGGCCGCGTACATCAGCGGCTCCATCCACACCATCGATGGCGGCGGCGGCAAACGGCCGCCCAAGCCCAACCCCTGAGCTTCAACACATGAAACTGGTTTCCTTTCACACGCCGGATGGCATCCGGCTGGGCGCGGTCGTCTCTCGCGACGGCACCGAGCAGGTGGTGGACCTGCACCAGGCCGACCCGCGCATCCCGGCCGATCTCGGCGCCGCGCTGGCCCTGGGGCTGGACGCGCCCGCGTTCGCCCGCGCCGCCGCTTCGGCCACGGCCCGGGCCGTGCCGCTGGCCGGCATCGAGTTCGCCCCGCTGGTCCCCCGGCCCGGCAAGGTGGTGTGCCTGGGCCTGAACTACGCCGACCACGCGAAGGAGGGCGGCCGCGACCGGCCGGCCTACCCCTGGTTCTTCCTGCGCGGCGCGAGTTCGCTGCTGGGCCACGGCCAGCCCGCGCTGCGCCCGCGCGTGTCCGAACAGTTCGACTACGAGGCCGAGCTCGCGCTGGTGATCGGCCGGCGCATCCGCCACGCCCGGGGCGCGGCCGCGCTGGACGCGGTGTTCGGCTACAGCTGCTTCAACGACATCTCGGTGCGCGACTACCAGCGCCGCACGCCGCAGTGGACCGTCGGCAAGAACTTCGACGCCACGGGCGCCTTCGGCCCGGTGCTGGTGACCGCCGACGAGCTGCCGCCCGGCGCGACCGGCCTGGGCATCGCGGCGCGGCTCAACGGCCAGACCGTGCAGCAGGCCAACACCGCCGACATGCTGTTCGGCGTGCAGGAAACCATCGAGCTGCTCAGCGAGTGCATGACGCTGGAGCCCGGGGACGTGATCGTGATGGGCACGCCCGCCGGCGTGGGCGTCGCGCGCACACCGCCGCTGTGGATGCGCCACGGCGACGTGATCGAGGTGGAGATCGAAGGCATCGGCACGCTGCGCAACGCCATCGAAGACGAGCGCTGAGTGCCCCTTTAACCAGGAGAACCGCATCATGGACCGTCGACAGACTTTGAAGACCTTGGGTGGGGCCGCCGCCGTGGCCGGCGCCTGGCCCGCGTTCGCCCAGGAGCGGCCCGTGCGCATCGTGCTGCCCTACGCGGCCGGTGGCCAGTCGGACACGGCCTCGCGCCTGCTCGGCGAGCACATGGCGCGCACGCTGGGCCGGCCCGTCATCACCGAGAACCGGCCGGGCGGCGGCGCGCTGATCGCGACGCGCTACGTGCAGTCGGCGCCGCCCGATGGCGACACGGTGCTGTTCTACAACTGGGGCTTCGTGACCCTGCCCATGTTGCAGAAGGCCGCGACCTACGACCCCACCAAGGACTTCGATCCGGTCTGCCGGGTGGGCAACGGCCCCAACTTCCTGATGGTCAACGACAGCGTGCCGGCCAAGACCCTGCCGGAGTTCCTGGCCTATGCGCGCACCTTGCCCCAGCCCATCGAATGCGCCAACTCCGGCATCAACACGGGTGGTCACATCGCGGCCGTGCTGCTGGAGAAGCTGGCCAAGGTGCCCATGCTGCACGTGCCGTACAAAGGCTCGTCGGAGGTCACCACCGCCTTGATCACCCACCAGGTGAAGATGCAGGTCAGCGTCACCACCGATTCGCTCAACCCCCACATCCAGTCGGGCAAGGTGCGCGTGCTCGGCATCGCGACCCGCCAGCGGTCCCCGCTCGCGCCCGAGCTGCCCACCATCGGCGAGTTCGTGCCCGGTTACGCGGTCGATGGCTGGTACGGCATCCTGGCGCCCGCGCGCACGCCGCTGGCGCGGCGCGAGGCGCTGTCGGCGGCCTTCCGCGCCGCGCTGGAAGACCCGAAGATCAAGGAGCGCCTGACCCAGCTCTACCTGGAGGTGGCGCACGCGGGGCCGAAGGAGTTTGCCGAGGAGGTGGCGGCCTCCGAGGCCAACTTCCGCAAGATCGTGCAGACCACGGGCCTGCAGGCCCAGTAGCCCGCGTTCGCATGGGCCCGGACCTGCTGCCCGCGCTCGGCCGCCTGGCCACCGCCACGCCGCCGCTGGAGGCCGCGCTGCGCACCGACGTGGCCGACAGTTTTCTCGACACGCTCGCGGTGGCCCACGCCGGGCGACACGAGCCGGTGGTGCGCAAGCTGACGGCCTGCCACGGCGAACACCCCGCGTTGGCCGAGCACGCCGCGCTGCGGCAGGCCACGGCCGCGCACGCGCTGGACTTCGACGACGTGCAGCTCGCCAGCGTGGTGCACCTCAGCGCGGTGGTGGTGCCGGCCCTGATCGCGGTCGCGCGGACCGCCGCCGAACGGCCCGCGCCGCAGGACATGGTGGCGGCCTACCTCGCCGGCCTGCGCGTGGCGCGGCGGCTGGGCCGGGCGCTCGGGCCCGCGCACTACGCGGCGGGCTGGCATGCCACCAGCACCATCGGCCCCGTGGCGGCGGCCGCCGCCGTGGCCCGCCTGGGGCGCGCGCCTTCCGAGGTGGCGGTGAACGCCATCGCCCTCGCGCTGTGCCAGGCCAGCGGCCTGCAGAAGAGCTTCGGCTCCATGGCCAAGCCCTTGCAGGCCGGCCTGGCCGCGGCCGCGGGCGTGCGCTCGGCGCTGTGGGCGCGCGCGGGCCTCCAGGGCCCGGCGGACCCCTTCGGCCCGGGCGGTTTCCTCGCGCTGTATGGGGGGGCTGCGGAGGGCCTCGACGCGCCGGGCGACGAGGCCTTCACGGTCGATGTCGCGCGCAAAGGTTTTGCTTGTTGTTACGGCGCCCACCGCCTCATCGCCGCCGCGCTGGACCTGCACCGGCAACTCGGCGGGCGCGCGTTCGAGGCGGTCACCGTCACGGCGCAGACCGGCACGCTGCGGCCCTTGCGCGCGGCACCGCCCACCAACGGCAACGAAGCAAGGTTCTGCGCCGAGCACCTGATCGCGGTGGCGCTGGTGGACGGCGAGGTCGCGCGGCGGCATTTCGAGGACCCGAGCCTGCAGCGGCCGGACCTGCTGGCCGCGCGCCGCCGCGTGACGGTGATCGAGAGCGGTCCCACCGCCACCGCGCTGGGCGACGGCGTGGTGACGGCCCGCTGCGCGCTCGCCGACGGCAGCGCGCTGCAGAGCGCGCCCGTGTTGTTCTTTCCAGGATCGCCCGAGTCGCCGCTCAGCGCGGCGGCGTTCGAGGCCAAGCTGCTCGACTGCCTCGACGGTTCGCCGTCGGCGCTCGCCGCCCTGCGGCGCGAGGTCGCGGCAATGTTGGATACCCCCACAGGAGTTCATGCATGAAAGCAGCCGTGGTCACCGAGGCCGGCGTCCGGATCCGCGACCTTCCCACGCCCCACCCCTTGTCCCACGAGGTGCTGGTGCGCGTGCGCGCCAGCGCGCTCAACCGCATCGACCTCGCGGTCGCGGCCGGGCAGCACCATGGCAGCGTGGGCGGGCCGGGCAGCCCGATGGGCCTGGAGTTCGCCGGTGAGGTCGTGGAAGTCGGCCCTGAGGTGCCGCACCTGCGGCCGGGCGACCGGGTCATGGGCTCGGGGCGCGCGGCGCACGCCGAGTACGCCGTCACCGACTGGGGGCGGGTCTACCCGCTGCCCGAGCACCTGAGCTTCGAACAGGGCGCCACGCTGCCCGTGGCGCTGCAGACCATGCACGACGCCCTCGTCACCCACGGGCGGCTGCGGAAAGGTGAAAGCGTGCTGATCCAGGGCGCCAGTTCGGCCGTGGGCCTGATGGGCCTGCAGATCGCGAAACACCTGGGCGCCGCGACCGTGCTGGGCACCTCGACCCAGCGTTCGCGGCTCGAACAGCTCCAGGCCTGGGGCGCCGATCGGGCCATCGACACCAGCGACCCGGCCTGGGCCGAGCAGGTGATCGAAGCGACACAAGGCCAGGGCGTGCACCTGATCGTCGACCAGGTCTCGGCCTCGGTGGCGAACGCCAACCTGAAGGCGGCGCGCGTGCAGGGCCGCATCGTCAACGTCGGCCGGCTGGGCGGTGACCGGGGCGAGTTCGACTTCGAGCTGCACGCCTTGAAGCGCATCCAGTACGTGGGCGTGAGCTTTCGCACCCGCTCGGTGGAGGAGGTGCGCGAGATCAGCCGCCGCGTGCGCGAAGACCTGTGGGACGCGGTGGCGGCCGGTCAGCTGCGCCTGCCCATCCACCGCACGTTCGCGCTCGGCGAGGTCGCCGAAGCGCTGGCCTGCATGGGCGCCAACGCGCATTTCGGCAAGCTGGTGCTCGCGATGTGAACCCGAAAAAGCCGATGGCCGCCGTGGACGGATCGTCCATCGGCGGCCATCGGCCAGGGGGCGTGGTCAGAACCGCGGTTTAGCCGCCGTTGCTGCTGCGCGATTCCACGCGTTCGGCGCGCACGTCACCCCGTGCCTTGCTGTCGGCCAGCACCGGCTGGGCGTATTGGCCGGAGAACAGTTCGTTGGCCTTGACACCGGTCTGGCCGTCGATCACGTAGTCGCCCGTGCGGATGGCTTCGGCCACTTCGGCCTTCACTTCGGCGCGGGTCTTGCCCACGGCGGCGGTGGCGGCCACGGCCTTGTCGGCGCGGGCTTGGGCGTACTGGGCGGGGAACAGCTCGTTGGCCTTGGCGCCGGTCTGGCCGTCGGCCACGATGTCACCGGTGCGGATGGCTTCGGCCAGCTCGGCCTTCACCTCAGCGCGGCTCTTGCTCACGGCCACGGGCTGGGCGTAGAGGTGGGGGGCGAGGTCCTTGTAACGGGCACCGGTTTGGCCGTCGGCGATCAGGTCACCGTTGCGTTGGGCCTGGATCAGTTCGGCGCGGACTTGTTCGCGGGTCTTGCCCACGGAGGCATCGGCGGCGAAGGCGTGGCCGGCAACGAGGGTGGAGAGGGCGATGGCAACAACAGACAGCTTTTTCATGACAGTTTCCTTGGAGAGGGTTGAACATGCCGGTCGGTCCGTTGTGCGGTCTGGCCGGCTTCGATGCCTCTGCGGAGGGGTTTGCGTGCATCGATGGGATGAAATGTAAAGTTTCTGAATCAGAAGAAAAACAGCACTGGAAGGCTTTATGTATTGCTGAATTGGCAACAATGAGGGCAAATTTCTCCGGGAAAACCCTTTAAATTGGGTCTCATGGACCGTCTGACTTCAATGCGTGTTTTTCAGAAAGTGACCGACGAAGGCGGCTTCGCGGCCGCCGCCCGGGCGCTCGACCTGTCGCCCGCCGTGGTCACGCGACTGGTGGCCGATCTGGAAGACCACCTGGGCACCCGCCTGCTGCACCGCACGACGCGCCGCGTCTCCCTCACCGACGCGGGCGAGAACTACCTCGACCGGGTGCGCGTGATCCTGCAGGAGCTCGACGAAGCGCACGCGCTGGTGAGCTCGCAGACCAGCGAACTCGCGGGCGTGCTGCGCCTGCTGGCGCCACCCGTGCTCGCCACGCACGTGCTCGCGCCCCTGGTCAGCGGCTTTCGGCAGGCCTACCCCAAGATCCTGCTCGACATCGACGTGGAGTCGCACCGCGAGCCGCCGATCCAGGACTACGACATCACGCTCATGGGTACGCCCGCCTCGTTCGACGCCAACGTGATCGCGCGCAAGGTGCTCTCCAGCGTCACCGTGCTGCTGGCCTCGCCCGCCTATCTCCAGCGCAAGGGCACGCCCGCGCGGCCCGAGGACCTGGCGCAACACGACTGCCTGCGCTACAGGGCTGCGGTGGGCCGGGGCCGCAGCTGGCGCCTGCTGCACGAGACGGACGAAGCCCGCTTCGTCGACATCGAGGTGCGGCCCGTGCTCTGGGTCAACCACCCCGACACCCTGATGCACGCCGCGCTCGATGGCGCCGGCATCGGTGCCTGCGCCATCGGCCTGGCCGCGCCCTTCATCGAAAGCGGCGAGCTGGTGCGCGTGCTCAACCCCTGGATCACCGACCGGCTGACGATGTACGCGGCCCTGCCCAGCCGCAAGTTCATGCCGCGCCGCACCGAGGTGTTCCTGGACTACCTCGTCGAGCAGACCCGTGCCCGCGTGGGCAGCGCGCTCACCACCTGCACACCTGCCGAGGCCAGTCTGGCGGTCTAGGTCGCGCGGTTCAGGTGGGCACCCTCTTTTTCGCGTAGTCGACGAAGAAGTCGAAGCTGCCCGGGTTCTGCATGGCATCGGGGCTGGCCACCTGGTCGGGTGGCGCGCCGAGCAGCAGCTTGCGCACCGGCACCTCCATCTTCTTGCCGCTGAGCGTGCGCGGGATGTCGGCCACCTGCAGCACCTCGTTGGGCACGTGCCGCGAAGAGGCCTTCGACCGGATCTGCTCGACGATGCGCGCCTTGAGCGCCCCGTCCAGCGCCAGGCCCGGCTGCAGCACCACGAACAGGGGCATGAAGGAGGGCCGGCCGAGGTACTCCAGGTCCACCACCATGCTGTCGCGCACCTCGGGCAGCTCTTCCACCACCCGGTAGATCTCGGCGGTGCCCATGCGGATGCCGAAGCGGTTGATGGTGCTGTCGGAGCGGCCGTAGATCACCGAGGTGCGGCGCTCGGTGAAGCGGATCCAGTCGCCGTGGCGCCAGACGCCGGGGAAGGTGTCGAAGTAGCTTTCCCGGTAGCGCCGGCCGTCCGGGTCGTTCCAGAAGAAGACCGGCATGGAAGGCATGGGCTGGGTGATGACCAGCTCGCCCACCTCGTTGACCACCGGCTGGCCCGCGTCGTTGTAGGCCTGGGCGGCCACGCCCAGTTCGGGGCACTGGATCTCGCCCGCGTGCACCGGCAGCGAGGGCGCGCAGGCCACGAAGCCGGCCGCGATGTCGGTGCCGCCGCTGATCGAGGCGAGCCAGACGTCGGGTTTGACCGCGCTGTAGACCCAGCGGTAGGCATCGATGGGCAGGGGCGAACCGGTGGCGTTGATGGCGCGCAGGTGCTGGAGCGAACAGAAGTCGCGCGGCCGCAGGCCGTCCTTCATGGCGTTGATGAGGAAGGCCGCGCCGCAGCCGAACAGGGTGACGCCCTGTTCGTCGAGGAAGCGCCAGAGCGCCTGGGTGTCCGGCCAGCTGGGGTTGCCGTCGTAGAGCACGATGGAGGCGCCCGTGAGCAGCGCGCCGACCTGCCAGTTCCAGACGATCCAGCCCGTGCTGCCCAGGAACAGCAGCCGGTCGCCCGCGCGCAGGTCGTGCTGCAGGGCCATGGTCTTGAGGTGCGTGAGCACGATGCCGCCGTGGCTGTGCACCATGGCCTTGGGCAGGCCGGTGGTGCCGGAGGAGTACACGATCCAGAGCGGGTGCGCGAAGGGCACCCGCTCGTAGCGCGGCGCCGCCGCGTGCTGGATGCACTCGGACCAGTCCAGGCGGTCGCGCCAGCCCACGGCGCGGGTGGTGTGCGCCGGGCCGTGCACGTGCACCACGTGCCGCACGCTGGGCAGTTCGGCGAGCAGGCTCTCGACCTGGGGCGCGCGGTCGTGCGCCTTGCCGTTGTAGCGGTAGCTGTCGGTGGCGAACAGCACCTTGGGTTCGATCTGGCGCAACCGGTCCAGCACCACGGTGGGCCCCATGTCGGGCGCGCAGCTGGACCAGATGGCGCCCACGCTCGCGCAGGCCAGGAAGGCGATCACCGTCTCGGGCCGGTTCGGCAGGTAGCTGGCCACGCGGTCGCCGGGGCCGACGCCGAGCGAGCGCAGGGTGGCGGCGAGCGCGGCGGTGTCGCGCTCCAGCGAGGCCCACGAGAGGCTCAGCAAGGGTTCGTCTTCGGCGTGCGCGAGGATGGCGGGGCGCTCGGCGGTGGCGTTGCGGAAGATGTGCTCGGCGTAGTTCAGGCGCGCATTCGGAAACCACTGCGCATGCGGCATTCGCCGCTCGCCGAGCACGGGTTGCGGGCTGCCCTCGGCCACCACCTCGAAGTGTTCCCAGATGGATTGCCAGAAGCCGTCGAGGTTTTCGGTGGACCAGCGCCAGAGCTCGTCGTAGGACGTGGTGCGCACGCCCTTGTGTTCGCCCAGCCAGGCCTGGTAGTGGGCCAGGCGGCTGGACCGCACCTGCTCGGCGGTGGGCGACCAGAGCAACTCGCCGGCGCCGTCCGGCAAGGGGTGGGCGTTCGAAGCGGTGGTGGTCGCCATGATCAGAAGCGGTGGCGGATGCCCACGCGCAGCGCGTTCTGGCTGTCGTCGGACGACGGGCCGTTGGTCACCAGCACCGCGCGCGTGTTCGGGCCCGAGGCCTTGCGCGCGTTGTAGGTCACGTACACGTCGGTGCGCTTGGAGAGGTAGTAGTCGGCGCCCAGCGTCACGGTGGTCCAGGCGGAAGACTCCAGCTTGGCGCGCTGCACGCCCGAGGACAGGATCAGCTCGCCGAGCTTGTACGACAGCGAGAGGCCGACCGTCTTCATCGCGTCCGAGGCGCCGTTGGCCAGCTCGAACGTCGAGCGCGTGGTCAGGGCCGCCACGGTGGCCGGCCCGAAGGCGTAGGAGGCGCCGATGCCGGTGGCCTGGTACTCGGGCAGCACGAAGGCGGTGGCCGCGGTGGCCAGCGGGGTGCCGAGGAACTGCGACACGCCGTAGCTGCTGCCCGGGCGCACGGTGTGGCCCTGGATGCTGGTGGTGGCCACGCCCAGGTTGAACGGGCCGTTGCCGTAGGTCGCGCTGGCGCTCCAGGCGTTGCCCGCATTGGTCGCGCTGGTGCCGCCTTCGGAGAGCGCGCGCTGCACCGCGACCTTGAAGCCGGCGAGGTCGGGGCTCACGTAGGTGATCTGGTTGTCCAGCCAGGCGCCGGCCACGCGGTCGGCGTCGCCCGGCGTCATGCCGTAGATGCCGGTGTTGAAGCCCGGGTGGTAACGCAGCAGGGCACCCACCATCTGGTCGAACTGGCGGCCCACCGTGAACTGGCCCAGCTTCTGGTCGGACAGGCCGACGAAGGCCGCGCGGCCGAACGCCAGGCCGCCCTGGCGCAGCGTGCCGTTGTCGGTCGCCACGCCCATCTCCAGGTTGAAGATCGCGGCCAGACCACCACCGAGGTCTTCGCGCCCACGAAAGCCGATGCGGCTGCCCTGGGACACGCCGTCGTCCACGCGCGTGACGCCGCTGCCGCCGACGTTGCTCACCCGGCTCAGGCCGATGTCCAGCACCCCATAGAGGCTGACGCTGGACGTGGGCGCGGGGGCCGTTTGCGCGAAGGCGCTGAGCGGGCTCAGCGCGACCATGCCGAGGCAGGCCAGACCAACGAGTTTCGAATGTTTCACAGTGCTTGCTCCATTTGCCAGTGGTGGCGCCTGCGTGGCGCCGGTTGCGATTCCGGAGCGGGTGCTCCGGGCCTTGGGTGGGCCTTGCGGCCGTTTTCGGGCAACAGAAGCCCCGGCACGTGCGCCCTGGGGCGCGCGCGCAGCGCTCTGTCGGGGAGGGGGAAAGGAAATGGCTTGCGGGTGCGCTTGGCTCAGATCAACGTCAGCAGGCGGCGCGGGGTCTTCACCAGGATGGTGTCCACGTCGGCCTGGGTGAATCCGCGGCGCAGCATGCGCGGCGCGATGTTGGCGAAGATGTGCTGGTAGCCGTGGCCGCCGTAGCGGCCCAGCCGCGTGCGGGTGCAGATGTCGTGGCTGATCAGCACCTGATCGCGGTGGCCCCGGTCGACCAGCAGTTTGACCATGCGCAGCCGCGCGCCGTCGTTGGGCATGTCGATGTCGGCCGCCGGGTAGGCGGTCTGCTCCCAGCCGAACAGGTCGAACTCGATCACGCAGCCGGTGTCGGCCAGGCGCAGCAGCCGCTCGTCGTCGAAGATGGTGCGGTCGATGTGGCTGATGACCACGCGGTCCACCGGCAGGCCACGCGCGCGAATGAAGTCCACCACCTCCATCGGCTGGTCGGCGTCGCGCCCGGGGTGCACGTTGAGCGCGGCCCCGGTGGCCTGCATCGCGGTGAGCGCGCCGTGCATGACGCGCCGCTCCAGGTCCGTCCACGGGGCCTGGCAACCGATCTCGCCGATGATGCCGGCGCGCACCTGGGTGCCCCAGGCGCCCACGGTGAGTTGCTCCACCATCTCGCGCGCGAAGTCGTCGGCCGTTCGCGTGTGGTTGGCCGGGTGCTGGTAGTCGTTCACGTAGTGGCCGCAGCCCATGACGATGTGCACGCCGGTGGCCCGCGCCACCTCCACCAGCCGATCGGGCTGGGGGTTGAGGCCGCCCACCGTGAGGTCCACCAGCGAGGCGCCGCCCGCGGCCTTCATGTCGCGCAACTCGGCCACGGCCACGTCGGTCTCGTCCAGCCGGTAGTTGCGCATGAAGGGCTTCTGGCCGTAGGCGATGCCCCAGCAGTTGCAGAGCTCGATGTCGGCTTCCTGCTCGGCCGGCGGGTTCAGGCGCAGCGGGGGCGGCGTGAGGTCGATGAAGACGTGCTCGTGCATGAGCGTGGGCCCCAGCTCGGCGGGGTCCACCAGGCCGAGCACGGTCTGCACGCGGCCTTGGCGCGGCTCGGCGGCGCTCATGGCTGAAGGCCCTGGCCGTAGCGGTCCACGAAGGCTTCGAAGGCGCCGTGGAAGCGGTCCAGGTCCTCGTCGGTCAGCGGCAGCGACAGCACGATGAAGCCGCGCCGCGCGACGTAGAAGCCGTGGGCCAGCATGTGGAAGAAGAACAGGTCCTTGACGATCTGTTCGGCGGCGGGGATGTCGTCGCAGTGGCGGATCTCGCCCGGCGTGGCGTGCAGGTTCATGAGCGTGCCCAGGCCGGTGAACTGCAGGCGGGTGCCGCGCGCCCGGGCGGTCGCGTTCAGGCGCTCGCGCAGCGCGTCGCCGCGCGCGTTGAAGGCCACCGCCACCTCGGGCGTGTAGACCTGGCTCAGGCCCGCGATGCCGGCCGACATGGTCATCACGTTGTTGTTGAAGGTGCCGGCGTGGCCCAGGTGGCCCGGCACGCGCGGGTCGAACAGCGCCATCACGTCCTGGCGGCCACCGAAGGCGCCGAAGGACATGCCGCCGCCGATGTACTTGCCCAGCGTGGTCAGGTCCGGTGCGATGCCCAGGGCGGCCTGGCGCCCGCCCGGCGTCAGGCGCGAGGTCATCACCTCGTCGAACACCAGCAGCGCGCCGGTCTCGGTGGCGAGGCGGCGCAGGTCGGCCAGGAACTCGGGGCGCCCGACGATGCAGCCCCCGGCGCCCTGCATGGGCTCGACCAGGATGGCGGCCAGGTCTTTCGCGTGCTCGGCCACCAGCGCGGCGGTGCCGGCCTGGTCGTTGTAGGTGCCCAGCACGAAGTCGTGCGGCACGTTGATCGGCGAGTGGCCGGCGGCGAAGGTGAGCACGCCGCCGTGGTAACCGCCCTTGAACACGAGGATCTTCTGCCGCCCGGTGAAGTGTTTGGCCGCCGCAATGGCCAGCAGGTTGGCCTCGGTGCCGGAGTTGGTGAAGCGCAGGCGCTGCACCGAGGGGAAGCGGCTGGTCACGAGTTGCGCCAGCCGCGCTTCGAGCAGGTTGTGGCCGGTGAGGTTGATGCCGCCGTCCAGCGCCGCCTGGATGGCTTCGCGGATCACCGGGTGGCTGTGGCCGTACAGGCCGGCCGTGAACTCGCCCAGGAAGTCGAGGTATGGATGGCCGTCCGCGTCCCAGAGGCGGGCGCCTTCGCCGCGGGCCATGGCCAGCGGAAAGGGCTCGTAGTAGAGCACCGAGCGGGTGTTGCCGCCGGGCATGACGGCGGTGGCCGCCTGGTAGCGGCTTTGGCTCTGGGGGTGGCGCGCCACGTAGGCGTCGCGCAGCTGGCTCAGTTCGGTGTCGAGGTTCATGTGATGGTCAGAGAAGGCAGGGGAAATCAGCCGGCGGTGTCGTCCAGCGGCCAGAGGGGGCGCCGCACGTTGCGGTAAGGCAGGGTGCGCAGGTCGGTGGCGTGGATGCCGCCCGATTCCACGAACACGATGCCGCGCGCGATGGGTTCGAGGTCGGCGCGGAAATGGTTGATGCCCTTGAGGGCGAGCACGTTGAGCCGCTCGACGTCCACGCCGAGCACGCGGTACTGGCCGCGCTCCTCGGCCTGCACGCGGTTGCTGGCGACGATGACCTGCACCTCGCCGCATTGCAGCAGGGCGCTGGCGCCGATGGAGGCCGGTGTGCCGGTCTTGAAGGGGCCGGTGCGCACGAAGCGGCCGTCGGACACCGCGAGCACCTGGGCGCGCACGGCCACGGGCCCGCCGCCGAAGGCCGGGTCGGTCTTGCCGCCGATGCGCAGGTCCAGCGCCTGGCCCACGCCGGCTTCGATCGCCTGGCGGGCGCTCTCGGGGTCGTGGAGCAGCCCCACCAGCGTGCCCGGCAGGTTGGCGGCCAGCAGGGCCTGCAGCAGGGCGGTGGCGTCGCCGTAGCCGCCGCCGCCCGGGCCGTCGGTGTAGTCGGCCAGGATCAGCGGGCCGCGGCCCTGGGCCGGCTCGCGGCAGCGCGCCAGCGCCTCGTCGACGCTTTGCAGGTGCACGGTCTTCTGGTCGCGCCAGCGGTAGGCGTCGTCGATCAGCTCGTCCGCCACGCGCTGGCACAGCGCGGCGTCGCCGTCGCCGACCACCAGCACCGAGGGGCCGGCTTCGTAGACGTCGCCCATGTAGTAGCCCGCGTTCAGGCTCACATCGAGCACGGCCGCCTCGCGCTGCTCCCAGGCCCGCGCGCGGGCGTGCAGGCGCGTCATGGGGCCCTCGCGCAGCGTGCGGCCCAGGTCCATGCCGGCGATCATGTCGCGCCGCGCGAGGTGCACGCGCGGGCAGATCTCGCCGGCCAGGGCGCGCCCCACCAGCGCGCAGGCCCGCTGGCCGGCCTCGTACTGGTCCACGTGCGGCGTGGTGCGGTAGCTGGTGAGGATGTCGGCGTAGCGCACCATGGCGTCGGTGACGTTGGCGTGCAGGTCCAGCGTGGCCGCGACCACCACGCGCGGGCCGACCTGCTGGCGGATGCGGCACAGCAGATCGCCTTCGGGGTCGGGCAGGCCTTCGACGAACATCGCGCCGTGCAGCGACAGCACCACGGCGGCCACGTGAGGATGCTCGGCCAGCGCGCGCAGCATGGGCTCGGTGAGCGCGTCGTAGGCCGCGCGGGTGACGGGCCCGGCGGTGGAGGCGCAGGCGCTGACCGTGGGCACGAGCTGCCAGCCCTGCGCCTGCGCGGCGTCGATGATGCCGCCCAGCTCGGTGCGCGTGCCGCGCATGCGCTCGACGAGCTCGTCGCCGAACAGCAGCTCCTCGCGGCCGAACTCGGCCAGCGTGGTGCGCAGCCGGCTGAAGGCGTGGCTCTCGTGGCTGAGCCGGGCCACCACCACTTGGGGGGCGTTCATGCCGTGGCTCCGTGGAAGGCGAAGCCGCGGCCGGGCACCGAGTCCAGCAGGGCGCGGGTGTAGGCGTGGGCCGGGTCGGCGAACACCTGGTGCGCCGGCCCTTCCTCGACGATGGCGCCCTGGTGCATCACGATGATGCGGTCGCAGATCTGGTTGGCCACGCGCAGGTCGTGGGTGATGAACAGCAGACCGATGCGCAGGCGTTGCTGGATGTCGTCGAGCAGCTCGAGGATCTGCGCCTGCACCGACACGTCCAGCGCCGAGACCGCTTCGTCGGCGATCAGCACCTGCGGGTTGCAGGCCAGCGCGCGCGCGATGCAGATGCGCTGGCGCTGGCCGCCCGAGAACTCGTGCGGGTAGCGGTGCAGCGCGTCCGGGCGCAGGCGCACCAGGCGCATCAGCTCCTCGGCGCGGGCCCAGGCCTGTTCGTGGCGCTGGCCGGCGTTGACCGCGCCTTCGATGATGGACTCGCCCACGGTCTGGCGCGGGTTGAGCGAGCGGTAGGGGTCCTGGAACACCACCTGCACCTGCTCGCGGAACGCCTTGAGCCGGCGCCCGCTGGCTTTCTCCACGGCCTCGCCGTGCGACAGCACCTCGCCCGCGCTGGGGTCGATCAGGCGCGCGATGCAGCGCGCCACGGTGGACTTGCCCGAACCCGATTCGCCCACGATGCCCACCGTCTCGCCGGGGCGCACGCGCAGCGACACGTCGCGCGCGGCGTGCACGTCCTTGCGGCCGCCGAAGAGGCGCCGCGTGCTGTAGGTCTTGGCCAGGCCACGCGCCTCGATCAGGGGCGCGGCCTCGGCCACGGGCGCGCGCCGCACCGGCTCGAGACCCGGCACGGCCGAGAGCAGCATGCGGGTGTAGGGCTCGCGCGGGGCCTGCAGCACCGCGAGCTTGGGGCCCTGTTCGACCATCTCGCCCAGTCGCATCACCACCACGTGGTCGGCGATCTCGGCCACCACGCCGAAGTCGTGCGTGATGAAGAGCACGGCGGTGCCGTTCTCGCGCTGCAGTTCCCGGATGAGCTTGAGGATCTCGGACTGCGTGGTCACGTCCAGCGCGGTGGTGGGCTCGTCGCAGATCAGCAGCGCGGGCTTGAGGATCAGCGCCATGGCGATCATCACGCGCTGGCGCTGGCCGCCCGAGAGCTGGTGCGGGTAGGCGCCGAAGATGCGCGGGGGCGAGGGCAGGCGCGTGCGGCCGAACACCTCGAGGATGCGCTCGCGCCGCTCGGCGGGCGAGAGATCGGTGTGCACGGCCAGCATCTCGTCGAGCTGCTGGCCGCAGGTCATGACCGGGTTGAGCGCGGTCATGGGCTCCTGGAAGATCATGGCCATGCGCTCGCCGCGCACGCGGCGCAGGCGCTCCGACGGCATGGCCAGCACGTCTTCGCCGAGCAGGCGCACGCTGCCGCGCACGGGCGACACGGCGGGCGGCAGCAGGCGCATCACGGTCTGCGCGATGACGGATTTGCCCGAGCCCGATTCACCCAGCAGGCAGGTGGTCCGGCCGGCGAAGACCTCGAAGCTGATGCGCTCGACCGCATGGGGCCGGTCGGCGTTGGGGGGCAGTTGCACCGTGAGGTCGTGGACCGTCAGCACGGGCTCGATGGCGGCGTGGGAAAGGGTCATGGTCAGGCTCCGCGGCGGCGCAGTTTGGGGTCCAGCGTGTCGCGCAGGCCGTCCCCGAGGATGTTCACGGCCAGCACCGTCAGCGCCAGGAAGGCGCCCGGGAACAGCACGTTCTCGGGGTGTTCGTTGAAGTTGACGCGGCCCTCGGACATGATGTTTCCCCAGGTCGGGATCTCGGGCGAGAGGCCGATGCCGAGGAAGGAGAGGATGGCCTCGACCAGCATGGCCGAACCGCAGACGTAGGTGGCGTGCACGATCAGCGGGGCCACGGCGTTGGGCAGGATGTGGCGCCAGAGGATCTTCCAGGTCGGTGTGTTCAGCGCGGCGGCGGCTTCCACGTACGGTTCCTCGCGCACCGAGAGCACGATGGAGCGCAGCAGCCGCGCCACGCGCGGGATCTCGGGAATGGCGATGGCCACCACGATGGTCAGCAGGCTGGCGCGCCACATCGAGACCAGCGCGATGGCCAGCAGGATGTTGGGGATGGCCATGAAGCCGTCCATGAGGCGCATCAGCACGCCGTCGAGGCGGCGGAAGTAGCCGGCCACCAGGCCGATCAGGCCGCCGCCCAGCATGGCGAGCACGGCCACCGCCACGCCCACCAGCAGCGAGACGCGCGCGCCGTAGGCGATGCGGCTCCAGGTGTCGCGCCCGAAGCCGTCGGCCCCGAGCAGGAAGAGGTGGTCCCTGGCGTCGCCGGCCAGGTCGGTGAAGGGCGCGCGCGTGCCGGGCGCGATGTTGATGCTGGCCGGGTCGATGGCGGAGGGGTCCACCGTGCCCAGCCAGGGCGCGGCCAGGGCCACGAAGGTCAGCAGGGCCAGCGCGCAGGCGCCGACGCGCACGGCGCCGTTGGCGCGCACCAGGCGCCAGGTGGAGGGCCGTTGGCGAGCCGGCGTGGCTTCTTCGGGGGCCACGGAGGGCAGGTCGCGGGGATCGGAGGTCATGGTCGTCATTCGGGCAGGTCGGTCAGTAGCGGATGCGCGGATCCAGCAGCACGTAGCTCAGGTCGATCAGCAGGTTGATGAGCACGTAGACCACCGAGAACAGCAGGATCACGCCCTGGATGACCGGGAAGTCGCGCGAGAGCACCGCGTCCACGGTGAGCTGGCCCAGGCCGGGGATGGCGAACACGGTCTCGGTGACCACCACGCCACCGATCAGCAGCGCGATGCCGATGCCGATCACCGTGACGATGGGCACGGCGGCGTTGGCCAGCGCGTGCCGCATGAGGACGGCGCGCTCGGCCAGGCCCTTGGCCCGCGCGGTGCGGATGTGGTCTTCGGTCAAGGCCTCCGACACCGCCGCGCGCGTGACCCGCGCGATCAACGCGGTGTAGACCAGCGAGAGCGTGATGGCGGGCAGCACCAGGTTCGCGAGCCAGGGGCCCACGCCCGAAGAGAGGCGCGCATAACCCTGCACCGGCAGCCAGCCCAGCTTGAGGGCGAACAGCCAGATCAGCGCGTAGCCGATGACGAACACCGGCACCGAAAAGCCCAGCACCGAGAAGCCCATCAGCATGCGGTCGAGCCAGCCGCCGTGGCGCGCCGCCGCGAGCACGCCCAGCGGCACGGCGATCAGCACGGCCAGCACGATGGTGAGCGCGGCCAGCGAGAGCGTGGGCTCCAGGCGCTGCGCGATCAGCGTGGCCACGCTGGTCTTGAAGTAGTAGGACTCGCCCAGGTCGCCGCGCAGCAGCTCCCCGATCCAGATCAGGAACTGCGAGGGCAGCGAACCGTCCAGCCCCAGGTTCTGGCGCACGCGGGCGAGGTCGGCCTCGGTGCCCATGTCGCCCACGATGAGCGCCGCGGGGTCGCCGGGCGTCAAACGCAGGATCAGGAACACGAAGACCGCGACGAAGATCAGGACCGGCAGCGTCGAAAGCAGCCGGCGGGCGATGAAGGTGTACATGGCGTGGGGACCGGCGGTGCGTCAGGGCTTGCTGATGTTCCAGTAGACGTTGGTCGCTCCGACGAGCACGCCGCTGACCACGCCTTTGCGGAAGGCCACCGGGCGCAGCAGCTCGCCCATGGGGGCGAAGGCGCCGATCTCGTAGGCGCGCACCTGGATGTCGTCGGCCAGCTGCTTGCGCTGCGCTTCGGTGGTGGCGCGCGCGTAGGCGGAGCGGAGCTGCTCCAGGCGCTCGTCGCTGGCCCAACCGAACCAGCCGGCTTCGCCGTTGGCCGACAGCGGGGCGTAGTTGATCGGGTTCAGCGCGTCCTCGGTGCCCCAGTAGGTCACGAAGGCGTCCCAGCCTCCCTGGCTCGCCGGCTCCTTCTTGGCGCGGCGCGCCACCACCGAGCCCCAGTCCATCGACTTCATGTCGACGGTGAAGCCGCCCTGGCGCAGCAGCTGCGCCACCACCGGCGGCAGCTTGGCCAGCAGGCTGTTGTCGGTGGCGTGCAGCAGCACCACCGGCTGGCCCTTGTAGCCCGCGGCCTTCAGCAGCTCACGCGCCTTGGCGAACTGCGGCTTGTCGGTGAAGCCCAGGCTCTTGGTCGAGGCCAATGGCGAGCCGCAGGGGTAGACCGACATGCAGGTCTTGTACAGCTCGGGAATGCCGACCTGCGTGCGCAGCAGCGCGTCCTGGTTCATGGACAGCATGGCGGCCTGGCGCACCCGCACGTCGTTGAACGGCGGCACCAGGTGGTTGAAGCGCAGCAGGTACTGCCCGCCGGCCGCGGCTGCGGTGGTGATGCGGTTGTTGGCCTTCAGGGCGTTGTAGTGCTCGAAGGGCACGGACTCGAGCATGTCGACCTCGCCGTTGACCAGGGCATTGACCTGCGTCTGCGCGTCCTTGAGCACCACCCACTCCACGCGATCGACCTTCACCGTCTTGCCGCCGGTGGTGCCCGAGGGGGCTTCGGTGCGCGGCACGTACTTGTCGTTCTTCAGGTAAACGGCGCGCTCGCCCGGGCGGAACTCGTCGGCCTTGAAGACGTACGGGCCCGAGCCGATGTGCTCGGCGATCTGCTTGTCGGCCGGTGTGTCGGCGATGCGCTTGGGCATGATGAAGGGCACCAGGGACGAGGGCTTGCCCAGGGACTCGAGCACCACGCCATACGGTTCGGTGAACACCAGGCGGAAGCTGCCGGCCGACACCGCCTCGGCCTTGTCCAGCACCGCGTACATGCGCTGGCCCATGGGGTCGCGCTTGGCCCAGCGCGCCAGCGAGGCGAGCACATCCTCGGCCGTCACCGGCTGGCCGTCGTGGAAGGCCAGGCCGGCGCGCAGCTTGAACGTCCAGCTCTTGCCATCGCTGCTCACGCTGTGGGACTCGACCATCTGCGGCTGGATGCGCCCTTTGGCGTCGGTGCCGAAGAGCGTGTCGTAAATCATGTAGCCGTGGTTGCGGGTGACCACGGCCGTGGTCCAGACCGGGTCCAGCACCTTCAGATCGGACGAAGGCACCAGGCGGAACGTGCTGCCCTGCGCCAGGGCGGACGACGCCGCGAGGACGAGGGCAGCCCCCAGGGTGGAGGCGAACATGAAGCGGCGCGTGAAGGGCATGGGCATTCCTTGGTGGACACGTTGAGTGGGGACGTTCAGCTTCAAGCAAGCAATATGCCACGCATGACAATTACTTTATTGTTCACTGGATAATTAGATTTTGTCGGATGGAGCATGGCGACAGGAGAGGGATAACCCTAGGCGGCAGGCTGGAGCCCTTGCCCGACAACGGTGCGCGCAACGCACCAAACGGGCCGCTGGGGCGCCCGGGAAGGGTGCATGGCGCGGGGGTGGAGCGTGTACCATCGGCCCGGCATCCTCAACGCCGTCTCGACGCCATGCCCCCCTCAGCTTCCTCCAAGCCCGCCCGCAAGACGGCGGGAAGGCCCACCAACAGCACCATCACGCGCGAGCTCATCGTCGAGGTGGCGCTTGCCCAGATCGACCGGGTGGGCATCCATGCGTTCAGCATGCGGGACGTGGCGCGGTCGCTGGACGTGTACCCCAGCACCATCTACTGGCACCTGGCGTCGAAGGACGCGCTGCTGGCCGAGGTGTCGAACCTGGTGATGGCCGGTGTGGTGCCGCCACGCGGCGAAGGCGACTGGCGCGCCTGGATGCGCAAGCTGTTCAACCGCTACCGCAAGTCCGTGCGCAAGCACCCCAACGTGGCGCAGTTGATCGGTGCGCAGCTGGCGTCGAACGGCGCCTTGAGCACCGACCTGATCGAAGGCGTCATCCAGGCCCTGCTGGAAGCGGGCGCCACCGAGGCCAACCTGCGCGAGGCCTACAACTGCGTCATCTCCGCGATGATGGGTTTCATGACGATGGAACTGGCGCCCCTGCCCACCGACGATCCCGAGGGCTGGGCCACCGCGCTGGAAGGCCGGGTGCGCTCCATCGACCCGCTGGCCAATCCCACGCTGGTGCGCTACCTGCCCTTGCTGGCCAACCGCGCTTTCATCCTGCGCTGGCAGAACGGCACCGACGTGCCGCTCAACAGCAGCTTCGATGCCCACGTCGAGATTTTTCTCGGGGGCCTCGAGGTCTTTCTGCGCGGCGAGGCGCCCCAGGCGAGCTGAGGCGGTCGCCGCCGGGCGCCAAAGTGTCTGCTTTGGCGTGCCACCGCTCGCGCTGTTGAAGGGCTGAGCCCTGTCAGAGCCTGAACGCCGTCAAGCGCGCCTTGGCGGCCTGCAAGAGACCACCGCGCCCGCTGGGCGCCTGGGCTTTGGTCTCGCCCGGGGCGAGGATCTGCATCGCTTCGCCCGAGGCCAGGCGCCGCGCCAACTGGGTTCGCGCCGCATGGGCCTCGAAGGAGGCGTGGCTCAGCACGTGCACCTGAAGGTGGCGCCCCAGCGTGCCCCGCAGCTTCTGGCAGGCCGCGGCCATGGCGGCGGCATCGGGCAGGCGTTCGCCGTGCACGATGAGCAGGTTCAGCGTGCCCTCGGCGTCCTCGCCCAGCAGCACGGCCTGCAGCACCGAGTCCTTGAACTTGGTGCGCAGCATGGCGCGCAGCGGCTCCGCCGCGGCGAAGGACTTGAGCGCGATGCGGCGCAGCTCGGCGTAGAAGACGAAGCCGGTGTTCGCGCTCACCGGCCCGGCCTCGCCATCGGCTTCGGCGGGGTGCTGGATCAGAATGCCGCTCTGCAGCAGGTGCTGCTGCGTGCGCTCGACATCGTCGGGCGTCAGCCGCGTCGCCTTGGCGAGCGCGGACCTCGAGTGCGGTTGGGTGGGGTTGGCGAAAACGGTTTTGAGGATCTGTTGAACCTCAGGCGCCAGAAGGAAATCGGCGGCGCTGCTCGTGCGGGAAGTCATGACCGCGACTTTGACACAAGCGCCGACCTCGCCGCCGGTCGGCAAGGGTTAGAGCGACAACCTCTTGAAGAGGCGCTCGGGAATGGACCTGATGATGGCCATCACGCCCCACCAGAACCAGGGCGCGTAAACGACATCGCGTCGCTTGGCGATGCCGCGAAGAATCTCTTGGGCGATGGCATCGGGAGAACTCCAAAGCGGCCCCTTCTTGTCGAATGCCGCCGTCATCGGTGTGTCCACGAACCCCGGCTTGATCGTCAAGACCTGGACGCCCGACTTGTGCAATCGGTTGCGCAGGCCTTGCAGGAACGTCGCCACGGCACTTTTCGCGGTGCCGTACACGTAGTTGGATTGCCTGCCGCGATCGCCGGCCACCGAACCGAGAACGACGATGGCGCCCTGCTTTTGCGCTTCAAATTGGTTCGCCAGATGGGTTAGCAACGAGATGACGCTGATGGCGTTGGTGTTCAGTTCCTGGAGCGCGGTCTGGAAATCCTGCTCACAGGCTTTTTGATCGCCCAATGTGCCGTGGGCAATCAGGGCCACGTCGAGCCCCCCGAGGGCGCCTGCGGCGGCGTCGATCACAGCGGCATGCTGTGCAAAGTCGTTCACGTCCAGCGCCGCACACTGGACCGACTGAGCGCCGCGAACTTTCAGATCGCCCGCGATCTCGTGCAGATGATCCCTGTCGCGCCCGACCAGATAGAGCTCATGCCCCTCGCGCGCCCAGCGACGCGCCGTCGCTTTCGCGATGGCTGAAGTCGCACCGATGATCAAAATTCTCGTCATGATTTGTTGGGTACAGATGAATCTGAAGGGCGTGCCTGCGTGCAGCGCTTATGCCAAACCCAGTCGACGGGACTGGGTCGACATGAATTTGCCGTGGGCATGCCAGCGTGCGCGCACGTCCTCGAACTCCTGCCACCGTGGGTAACTCGCCTTGAACATGGCTTCGCTCATCCGGGCATCCTTGGCCAGATACAGCCGCCCGCCATGCGCGGCAACGATGCTGTCCAGCACGTCGAGCAGTTCAAATGTCGCGGCTTCCGCTTTGAAATCCACCGCCAGCGAATACCCTTTCAGGGGGAAACTCAACGGGTTGGCATTGGCGTCGCCAAACAATTTCAGAACAGCGAGGAAAGCACCGAGTCTGGATTGACCGATGTGTTGGAGTATTTCCCGCAATCCGTCCGCACCGGATGCCTTGGGCAATACAAACTGGTATTGCAGAAATCCAGGGCGGCCATACAAGCTGCTCCACCCGGCAATGGCATCCAGCGGGGCAATAAATGACTCGAACGGCTTGCGCGACTTTTGTGCATTGGCGCGTGCCCGGCCGTAATAGGCGGCATTGAACATCTTGGCCACCGCTCGATTGAGCAAACCCGAGGGCATTTCGGCAGGTATTCCAAGGGCCTTGACCTGTTGTGCGACCAGCGGGCCTTCGGTGCATTGCTCCCCCATGACGAGAATGGAGCGGCCCAGGTGGGTGCCACGCGCCATGCAGTCGATCCAGGCGACCGAATAGGCGCTTGCGGCGTGCGCGTCAAAGGCTTCGAGCACCGCGTCCAGGCTGGGTGTCTTGATCCTGGTCTCCAGGATGTCGCTGGCGGTGATGGCTTTGAGCCGCAACACGGCGGACACGATGACGCCGGTCAGGCCCATCCCGCCACAGGTGGCGTGGAAAAGCTCGGCCTTGTCGGATGGGGACGCACCCACGCACTCCCCGTTGCCCAAAAGAATCCGAATCGACGCAACATGGGCGCTGAAGGTGCCGTCACGGTGGTGGTTCTTTCCGTGGACGTCACTGGCAATGGCACCGCCGACGGTGATGAAGCGTGTGCCGGGCATGACGGGCAGGAACCAGCCGCGTGGCACGAAGGTTCGCAGAATGTCATCCAGCGAAACACCTGCATCGCAGCAAAGCACACCCGTCTCCGGATCAAAGTCATGAAACCGATCCAGATAGCGGGTTGAAAGAACCTGGGGGCCCAGCGCACTGTCGCCATAGCTTCGCCCCCGCCCGCGAGCGATCAGTGGCAAGGCGCCAGGCACGGCACGCATGCACTGCTGTCTCGACAGCGGCTCGGCCACATGGGCTTCTTGCCTCGGATAGCGACCCCAGCCATGCAACTCCATCAGGCCGCCTGGGGTGCAACGCTTTCGCGGTGGATGGTGCAGTCCAATGCCAGGCCGATGGCACCACCAATGCATCGCATGGTGATGGAGAGGCGAGGTGGACGCATGGCGGCGATGCTAGCATGGGAGTTGTCCATGCCACGGGCTGGAATGGACAACGGCCGCAGGGTTCGCCGATAAAAAAAACAGTTCTCGCTCGACGTCCATCCATCCATGAAAACCCGACTTCTCTCTTTCGCGGTGCCGCTTGCCGGAACGCTGTTCATGCTCGGGTATTTGCTGTACGGGGATTTCGCACCATCAATGCGCGGGCTCGATTTGTCTTGGCACGTGATGCTGGGGTACGCCCATGAAAATAAACTTCAGCACGGCAGTCAGATCCTATTCAACTACGGGCCGTTGTCTTTCATCGAGTCGGTCATTTACTTCGAACAATCCCATCAGCAAAGGCTGCTCTACAAGGCCGCCTTCCTGCTGATGGTGGGCATCGGTTGTTTCCTGGTACTGCAAATCAGGAGCGCAGGGGCTTTGCTGGCCTGGGGGAGCCTCACCCTGCTGATGGGCATCTGGCGGGATGTGTACCTGCTCCTGCCGGCCTTGCTGCTGTGCCACCATGAATGCCGCAGACAGCAGGGCAATGCCGCGCAACTCGCGCTTTCGGTTCTGCTCGCGTTCGCCGCCGCGTTTGCATGCCTGGTCAAGGCGAACGCCCTGTTCTTTACCTTGCCCGCCCTTGTCCTGGCGAGCATCTACCGCTTCACCGTGCGGGACTACCGGCCCATTGTCCCCGTGTGTTTTGTCTTGTCCTTCGTCCTGCTGTTCTGGTTGTCCGGTCAGGATGTCTCAGGCGTGTTCGCCTTTCTGCGCGGCTATGTCGATGTCTCGCTGGCCTACAACGCGGACATGGGACTGCCCGCGCCGCTCGCGCTGCATGGCGCCTACATCGTTGGCGCCGCAGTCCTTCTCGCTGCGACGCTGCGCATGACCCAGCCTGCCAGCACCGTGCTCAGCCTCCTCACGCTGGGGTATCTGCTGGTGGCCTACAAGATGGGTTTTGTTCGGCATGGCGCGAATCCCGGAGCTTCGTTTCTCGCGCTGGCCTTGCTGTGCGCCGTGCAACTTGGGAGCCCAAGCGTCGACATCCCGACCCGCCACCACCGGCGTGTGATTGCCGCGGTGGCGATGGCAGCGGCTTTGCTGGTCATCCACATCTCGGCATCCGTGCTCCCGCAGGGGGGCTACATCACAGGATACGTCCACGCTGTGGAGAATCGCATCCGCTATGTGCTGGACCCAGGATACCGGGCCGCCTCGGATGCCGACAGGCGCCGTCACCACGAGACGGCGCTCACGGAGGCGCGCTCAGCCCTGCCATTTGTGGGCGTTGAAGGCCCCATCGATGTCTTCCCCTTCGAGTTCAGTCTGGCTTACGCGTCGGGGTTACCGATCGCCTCGCGGCCCGCATTTCAGTCCTACTTTGCCACCAGCCGCTACATGTCGGCGCGCAACGCGGATTTCCTCGCCAGCCCGCAGGCTCCGCGGTCGGTGGTTTTCAGCGTCGTGCCCATCGATGGCCGCTACGCAGCCCAGGAAGATCCGCTCACCCTGGGAGCCTACCGACGGCAGTACCAAGTTGACCGGCAGACGCCGAACGCCCTGCTGTTGACGCGCCGTGCTTCGCCGCTGGCGCAGTCCGAGCGGTGCCGCACGTCTGAAACGGAGTTCGATCTGCCCCTGCTGATTCCCTCCGTGGGCCCGGATCAAGCGGTTTGGGCCGAGATGGACGTGGAAACCACCTGGTTCGGACGGATCCTGGGCGTGTTGACCGGTCCCCCCGTTCTTCGCATGACGATCGCCACCCCGATGGGGAGCACCGATTTCCGGTATCTGCGCGAGGCGGGCCAGACCGGTTTCCTGTTGTCACCCGCGCTGGTCTCGACCGAAGCGGCCGCGCATTTTTTCAATGCCGAGAGCCGCCTGGAAGACAAGGTCCTGGGTCTTTCGATCCACCAGCCCGGTGGCGCAATGCCTTGGTTTGAGGAGAGGATCTCCGTCAGGCTGTGCGTGCTTTCCTGGGGTTCAGCAGACAAAGCGGGCCCATGACGGCGGGCCGTTGATTCGTCACGTAGGGCGCCACGGTAATTGCTCTGGCGCATTCCAACAATCAAGAACTTACGAGACCTCGTGCCATAGGGCTGGCTCGGTTCGGGTCGAAGTTGGTGCGACTGGCCTACTTCGGTGCCAAAGTTCCTGAGACTGGACTTCCGGTGTCAAACCAGTCCAAGTAAACGTCCGCATCACCCCCCCCCGAGGGGTGCGGACAAATACGTGGACTGGTTTATGCCGCAAGTCAAAGTTTTCGTCCGCATCTCCACTGGGTCAGTTTTCAATGGAAGACAACACAATCACGTGAAAAAATGCGTGAGAGCAGCTGCGTCGAGTGGAACTTTAGTCGGCCTTCAGTTTCGCGGCCTGCACCACCTGCTTCCACTTCACCTGCTCGGCCTGTAGGAAGCCACGCATCTCGTCCAGGCCCATCGCGTCGACTTCAGCCCCATGCTCTTCAAGGCGTTTGACGACGCTGGGGTCGGCGAGCACCTGGTTCAGCGCCTTGTTCAACTGCTCCAGCACCGGCTTGGGTGTCTTGGCGGGCGCGAAGATGGCGTACCACTGCGACACGTCCACGTTGTTGATGCCCTGCTCCTTGAGCGTGGGCACGTCGGGCATCAGCGGTGACCGCTTGGAGCCGGCCAGTCCCAGGGCCTTGAGCTTGCCGTTCTTCACGTTCGGCATCGCCGTGAACAGGCTGGGGAACATCACTTGCGTCTGGCCCGCGATGGTGTCGGTCACGGCCGGTGCGGAGCCCTTGTAAGGTACGTGCGTCATCGCGGTGCCGGTGGACAGCTTGAACATCTCGGCCGCGAAGTGCGGTGCCGTGCCGTTGCCCGCCGACGCGTAGTTGATCTTGTCCGGGTTGGCCTTCATAAAGGTCACCAGCTCCTTCGCGTTGTTGGCGGGCACCTGGGTGTTGGCCACCATGAGCGTGGCGGAGTAGCCCACCATGCCCACCGGTTCGAAGTCCTTGACGGGGTCGTAGCGCAGCTTCTGCAGCGCGGGGTTCATCGCATGGGTGGCGATGTAGCCCAGCATCAGCGTGTAGCCATCGGGTGCGGCGCGTGCCACGAACTCGCTGGCGATCGCGCCATTGCCGCCGGCCTTGTTGTCCACGATGAAGGACTGCTTGAGCAGCAGCGACAGGGCCTGGCCGATGGTCCGGGCCATGGCGTCGTTGGCGCCGCCCGCCGACGTCGGCACCACGATGCTGATGGTCCTTTCAGGGTACGCCGCCAGCGCGCTGCCACACGCCCAGGTGGCGGTGATCGCAAGGGCCACGGTGCTGAGCACGCGTCTTTTCTGAATCTGCATTTGTCTTCTCCGATGGGTGGGGGTGGCTTTGAATCTCGGAACGTATCGTCGCTGTTGTCCTATGCCAAGTAAATTGCATGTTTGTGAAGCATTGATGCACAATTTGGATCAACCAGAACACCCTCCAAGCTGCCATGGCCATCAACTTCAACCTTAACGACCTGCAGGCGTTCCGCGCCGTGGCCGAACTCAGCAGCTTTCGCAAGGCCGCCAACGCGCTGCACGTGTCGCAGCCCGCGTTCAGCCGGCGCATCGAGAAGCTGGAAGAGGCCCTGGGGGTCAAGCTGCTGGAGCGCACCACGCGCAAGGTCGAACTCACAGCCGTCGGCCGCGACTTCGACCGAAAAGTGCAGCAGTTGCTGGACGAGCTGGACAACACCTTGCTGGGCATTCGCGGGGTGGGCAGCACCCGCATGGGCGAGGTCACGATCGCCTGCGTGCCGTCCACGGTGTACTACTTCATCTCGCACGTGATCTCGCGCTACCGCGAACAGTACCCCAAGATCCGGGTGAAGATCTTCGACGCCAGCGCGAACGAGGTGCTGTCCGCCGTGTCGCGCGGCGAGGCGGATTTCGGGCTCAACTTCATGGGCAGCCAGGAACCCGACATCGAGTTCAAGCCGCTGCTGGAGGAGCGCTTCGTGGCGGCCTGCCGCCGCGATCACGCCATTGCCAAGAAGCGCCGCGTGTCCTGGGCCGAACTGGCCAAGTACGACTACATCTCGGTGAGCAAGGCCTCGGGCAACCGCCTGTTGATCGACCAGGCGTTGTCCGGCCAGCCCGGCCTGCCGCAGAACATCTACGAAGCCCAGCATGTGACGACCATGCTGGGCCTGGTCGAAGCGGGCCTGGGCGTGGCGGCGGTGCCGTCGATGGCCATGCCCGCCCCCGGCCACCCGCTGCTGGTGAGCGTGCCGCTGGTGGATCCGATCGTCACCCGCAAAGTCGGGCTGATCCGGCGCAAGGGCCGCTCGCTTTCTCCGGCGGCGCTGCAGCTGTATGAATTCTTCGCGGAGATGAAGGCGAAACGCGGCAAGGCCGCCGAGGGCCTCAGCGCCGCGCCGCGAGCACGCGATCGACCATGACGCCGGCCTGGCCCAGGTGGTTGGCCGGTTCGCACATGGCTTCGAGCTGGGCCCGGGTCACGTGGGCGGTGATCTCCGGGTGCACGGCCAGGATCTCGATCAGAGGCTGGTTTTCCTTCAAGGCTTGGCGGCACAGGTCGTAGACCAGGTCGTGCGCGTATTCGCGGCCGATGTAGGGCCCCAGGCCCATCATCACCGCCTCCGACATCACCAGACCGTGGGTGATGTCGATGTTGGCGCGCATGCGGGTGGCGTCCACTTCGAGGCCCTTGAGCACGAACTTGGTCTGTTTCAGCGCGCCGGACATCAGGCAGAAGATCTCGGGCAGCGACACCCACTCGATCTCCCAAGGGCCGGTGGAGCGCTCGTGGTCGGCGACCATCGCGTCCATCAGGGCGGCGGCGTGCTGCCGTGCAACCGAGATGTTGGCATGGATGTAGAGGCAGGAAATCGGGTTGCGCTTCTGCGGCATGGTGGAGGAAGAGCCGCGCCCCGGCGCATAAGGCTCGAACACCTCGGCCACTTCGGTCTGCATCATGAGCTTGACGTCCATCGCGATCTTGCCGAGCGAGCCACCGACGAGCCCCAGGAAGGCGCCGACCTCGGCGATGGTGTCGCGCACCGTGTGCCAGGAGATCAGCGGCTGGGCGAGGCCCAGCTCCTTCATCAACCCCGCCTGCGTTTCCATCGCGCCCTTCTCCAGCGACGACAAGGTGCCCGAGGCGCCACCGAATTCGCCCATCAGCACGCGCGGTTTGAGTTGCTGCAGCCGCTCGCGGTGCCGGTCGATGCCGGCCAGGATGCTGGCCATCTTGTAGCCGAAGGTGATGGGCGTGGCCTGCTGCAGGTTGGAGCGGCCGATCACGGGTGTGTCCCGGTACTTGCGGGCCAGCGCGGCCAGCGCGTCGCCGATCTCGTCCAGGTCCTGCTCCACCAGCGCGAGGCCTTCGCGCATCTGAAGGACGGCGGCGGTGTCGGTGATGTCCTGGGTGGTGGCGCCCCAGTGGCAGTACTCGCCCAGCTTGTCGCGGCAGTTGGCGTTGATCTGGTTGACGACCGCGATGATCGGGTAGCCGATCTGTTCGGTCTTGGCCTTGAGCTTGACCCAGTCGATCTGCGACAGCTCGCAGTTCTTCACGATCTCGTCGGCCGCTTCCTGCGGAATGATGCCGAGTTGTCCCTGGACCTTGGCCAGCGCGCGCTCGATGTCGAGGTACTTGGCCGTGCGGTTCTCGTCGGACCAGACCTCGCGCATGCGCGCGTCGCTGAACATGTCGCCGAAGATGCGCGAATCGATGATGGTGGATGCCATGGTGTGTCTTTCTCTGGGGTGATCGGTGGGGATGAAAGCCGGGGTCAGTGCCCTGCGGCCCGCAGCGTGCGGCGCGCCTGGCGCACCACAGGCGCATCGACCATGCGGCCGTCGAGTCGGGCCGCGCCGGGCGACGCCGCATCGGCCGCCAGCACGCGCCGGGCCCAGGCCAGCTCGGCCGCGTCGGGCTGCAGCGCGCGGTGGATCGGCAGGACCTGGTTGGGGTGAATGCACAGCTTGGCGCCGAAGCCGTGGCAACGGGCCCAGGCCAGGTCGGCCATGAGCCGTGCCTCGTCGTCCAGTTGCGGGGTAACGCCAGCCACGGGCGCGGGGAGGTCGGCCAAGCGCGATGCCAGCGCGATGCGCGCCGCCGCGTGACTCAGGCCGATGGCGTCGTGGCGGATGTCCAGGTCCAGGTCGAGGGCGAAATCCAGGGTGCCGAACACCAGCCGGGCCACGCCGACGGCACCCGCCACCTCGTCCACCTGGGCCACGCCCCTGGCGCTTTCGATGAGGGCCAGCACCTGAACACCCGGCACAGCCGCCACGACGAAGCCGACCTGCTGTGCCTGCTCGGCCTTGGGGAGCATGATCTGAGCCACGCCGGTGCCGGGCAGGGCGGCCAGGTCGTCCGCAAACCCGTCCGATGTCGAATCGTTGATGCGCACCACGCAGCGGGCCCGGTCGGCCGGTGCGGCGCTGTGCAACCAGCCGGCCACGTGGGCACGCGCGGCGGCCTTGTGCTCGGGCGCCACGGCGTCTTCAAGATCCAGCACCACCGCATCGGCGCCGCTGGCGAGGGCTTTGTCGAAGCGATCGGGCCGCGAGCCGGGCACGAAGAGGTAGGTGCGTGCGGGGGTGAGGGACGCCGACATGGTCGCGCCCTCAGCTCAGATGGCCTGGGCCGCGCGCAGCGCGGCAATGCCGTCCGCGCCGTAGCCGAGCTCGGCCAGGATGGCATCGGTGTGCTCGCCGAGCGCTGGCACCGGGTCCATGCGCGGGCCTTCGTTCCAGGTGCCCGGTGGCAGCAGGGCCGGCAGCGGCCCCTGGGGTGAACCCACCTCGGTCCAGCGCTGGCGCGCCTGGAGTTGCGGGTGTGCCCAGACGTCGGCCATGGTGTTCACGCGGGCGTTGGCGATCTGCGCCACCTCCAGCCGCGCCTCCACCTCGGCCACCGTCAGCGGCCGAAAGGTGTCCACGATGATCTGGCGCAGGGCGGTGCGTTCGGCGACGCGCTTGAAGTTGGCGGTGAAGCGCGGGTCGGTGGCCAAGGCCGGCTGGAGCAGCACCTTCTCACAGAAGCTGAGCCATTCGCGCTCGTTCTGCAGGCCCAGCATCACGTGGGCGCCGTGTTCCGCCGGTCCGACCGGGAAAGGGCCGTACGGATAGATCGTGGCGTGGCTGGCGCCGGTGCGCGGTGGTGGCGCGGCGCCTTCGAACGCGTAATACAGCGGGTAGCTGGTCCATTCGGTCAGCGATTCCAGCATGGAGATGTCGATGCGCTGGCCGCGGCCGGTCTGGCTGCGCTGCATCAGGGCCGCGAGGATGTTGCTGTAGGCGTACATGCCTGCGGCGATGTCCGCGATCGACGGGCCGGCCTTGCAGGGTTCGTCGGCGGTGCCGGTCACCGACACGAACCCGGCTTCGCTCTGGATCAGCAGGTCGTAAGCCTTCTTGTCGCGGTACGGCCCCGGGTTCTCCCGGTCGTCGCCGTAGCCCGAGATGTCGCAGACGATCAGCCCGGGCTTGATGGCCGACAGCGCCTCGTGGCCCAGGCCGAGCCGGGCCGCCGCGCCGGGCGCGAGGTTCTGCACCACCACGTCGGCCTTCTCCAGCACCAGCCGTTCCAGGACGCGGGCGGCCTCCGGGTGTTTGACGTCGAGCGTGAGGCTTTCCTTGGAGCGGTTGGTCCAGACGAAGTGCGATGCCAGGCCGCGCACCCGCTGGTCGTAGCCGCGCGCGAAATCGCCCGTGCCGGGGCGCTCGATCTTGATGACGCGCGCACCCAGGTCGGCCAGCTGGCGCGTGGCGAAGGGCGCGGCGATGGCGTGTTCCAGGGTGACGACGGTGATGCCTGCGAGTGGCTGCATGAGGGTCTCGGGTGATCGTGGAGAAAAGAATCAGCGCAGCACGGCGGTGGCATCCATCGTGAGCCAGCCTTCGTGGTCGCTCGCCCACAGGCGCACGGTCTTGCCGTCGGCGGACGGCTCCCCTTGCACCTGAAAGGCGTGCAGGTCGAAGGTGGGGCGCACCGCCTTGAAGCGGAAGCTGGCCACGTCGGCCGTGGGCATCTCCCGGCGCAACAGGTCCAGCAGCAGCGTGGCGATCAGCGGGCCGTGCACGATGAGGCCCGGGTAGCCTTCGACCTGGGTCACGTACTGCCGGTCGTAGTGGATGCGGTGGCCGTTGAAGGTGAGCGCCGAGTAGCGGAACAGCAGCACGTCGTCCGGCACGACCTGGCGACGCCAGGTCGCCTGTTCCGGGGCGGCCAGCGGGGGCGGCGCCACATCGCCGGGTTGCTGGGCGTCGCGGTAGACGATGTCGTGGAACTCCACCAGGGCCGGTTCAGCCGCACCGTTGCACCGCATCTCGTGACGCACCTTCACGAACACCAGCGGGCCCGTGCGGCCTTCCTTGCGGCTCACGTCGTCGATGGTGGACGTGCGGGCCACCTGGTCGCCCACGCGGATCGGGGAGCGGAATTCGAACTGGCTGCCGGCCCACATGCGGCGCGGCAACGGCACCGGAGGCAGAAAGCCGCCGCGCCGGGCGTGGCCGTCGGCGCCGATGTCGGATTGCCGATGCAGGGGCAGGAAGTACAGCCAGTGCCAGAGCGGTGGCAGCAGCGTGCCGGGCGCGGTGTCGGCCGCAGGGTGGTCGAGCGTGGCGGTCAGGGCGGCCACGGGCGTTGGGTTCACGGTGTCGTGCACCGTCTCGCTGCGACCGATCCATGCGCGCAGGTCGTCGGTGGTCTGGGTCATGAGGATGTCCTTCGCTCTCAGGGCTGGAATGGCGGGTGCCGAGCAGGCAGTTTCGGCGCATCCGGTGGCGAAGTAAATTGCAATGTTGAGAACAAGTGATGCCTTTGGTGCATCAATGAACGGCTTGCCTGTTTATTGCAAACCATGGATCAATGCTTCTCAACTATGCAATTCACAGAATCAAAGCGGCTCTTGAGAATGCGGCCCATGAACAAAGTCATTCCCTGTGTCCTCATGCGCGCCGGCACCTCGCGCGGCCCCTTCTTTCTGCGTGAGTGGTTGCCCGACGGTGACGAGGCCCGCGACCAGGCCCTGATCGGGGCGATCGGGGCTTCGGACCCGTTGCAGCTGGACGGCGTCGGTGGCGGCAGCACCTTGAACAGCAAGGTGGCCATCGTTTCGCGCTCCACCCAGCCCGACTGCGACCTCGACTACCTGTTCGCGCAGGTCGGCGTGGGCCACCGTTCCGTCGACACCCGGCCTAACTGCGGCAACATGCTGTCGGGTGTGGCGCCGTTCGGCATCGAGCAGGGCCTGGTGAAGGCGCAGGACGGCGTGACCCGGGTGCGCGTGTTCAATGTCAACACCCGTTCTCGCATCGATGTGACGGTGCGCACGCCGAACGGTCGCGTCACGTACGAGGGCGACGCTCGCATCGACGGCGTTGCCGGCACGGCCGCTCCCATCCTGCTGGACTTCCTGGACGCGTGGGGCGCGGTGACGGGCCAGGTTTTTCCGACGGGCCAGCGCATCGACCACATCGACGGCACGGCCGTTACCTGCATTGACGCCGCCATGCCGCTGATGATCGTGCGCGCGGCCGATCTGGGCGTCACGGGACGGGAAAAGCCGGTGGCCCTCGACGCCAACACTGCGCTCCTGGCGCGCATCGAGTCCCTGCGCCTGCAGGCGGGACGGATGATGGGGCTGGGGGACGTCTCCAACAGCGTCATACCGAAGCCGGTGCTGGTCAGCGAAGGCGATGCCCCCCACAGCGTCACCTCGCGGTACTTCACGCCGCACCGCTGCCACGCGTCGCACGCCGTCACGGGCGCCATCGGGGTGGCCAGCGCCTTTGCTCTGCCCGGCACGGTCGCCAGCGGCATCGCGCGCGAAGCGGGTCGCCACAAGCTGGTGGTGCTGCACCCGGCGGGCCAGATCGATGTCGAGGTGGAGCTCGTCGGCCAGGGAGACGCGGCCGAGGTCAAGGGCGCCGCACTGGTTCGCACGGCGCGCAAGATCATGCAAGGGGAAATGCACCTGCCGGACTACGTGTTCCCGCGTCCCGAGGAGGCGGCGGCCCCGGCACGCAAACCGATCACCATCATCGTCCCGACCGCCGCCGGCGGCGGGAACGACACCATGGCCCGCATCATTGCCGGCAAGATGGGGCGGCTGCTGGGGCAGGAGGTGCTGGTGGACAACCGGGCTGGCGCGAACGGGGCCATTGCCAGCGAGTTCGTGACCCGCGCGGAGCCCGATGGCCACACGCTGATGTTGGGCTATGTGGGCACGCACGCCATGAACCCCGCGCTGCAGAAACTGGGCTACGACCCGGTCGGGGACTTCGAGCCGATCGGCCTGGTGGGCTCATCGCCGACCTTGATGGTGGTCCACCCGAGCGTCTCCGCGCCCGGCGTTCAGGAGCTGGTGTCTGAACTGAAGGCGAAGCCCGGCAGCCTGGTCTACGCCTCGGCCGGCGACGGCACGCCACCCCATTTTGCGGCGGCGCTGTTCCTGTTGGGCAGCGGCGCGGACATGGCCAGTGTGAAGTTCGACGGCGCGGCGCCGGCCATTGCCGACGTGGTGAGCGGACGCACGCAGGTCATGTTCCCCAGCCTGTTCACCGCCCATCCGTTCGTTCACAGCGGCCAACTGCGGGCCATGGGGGTGGCCGGCACGAGTCGGTTGCCCAGCCTGCCCGCGTTGCCCACGCTGGCAGAAGGCGGGATCGACGGCGTGGACGTCACGCAGTGGTATGGCCTGTTCGCGCCGGCACACACGCCTTCTGCGACGCTCGCCAAGTTGAACCAGGCACTGAACGACGCTTTGGCCGACGCGGCCGTGGTCGCTCAATTCGAGAACCACGGCGCCAGGGTGGAGCCTGGCACGCCCGACGCGCTGCGCATCAAGGTCGACAACGACCTCAGTCGGTGGAGAACGCTTGTGGCCCAGGGTGCGTTGGGCCTGACGGATGTGATCGCAGAAGGTTAGCGTCTTCCGACGGGGTACATCACTCGCTGGTTCCACCGTCAGAAAGATCTGTATTGGCGATCATCCCAAATCACTGTGAGGCGAGGGTGAAATAGAAGGTCGCGCAGTGGCGCCATCGGCCGGCGCGATGCGGCGAGGAAGCACACCCTGTTGACCAACCTGATTCAGTTGTGGCTGACCCGGTACGACCGGGGAGAGCTCGTGGATGGACCTCTGCTGGCGCAGTGCCCAGCGTCATATCACAGTCAGTGTCGCCACGTCTATTACTCCTGAAATCTCCTGCTGCCAAAAGCAGCAGGATAGGGTTCTTACGTGGGTCGGCTTTCAATGGAAATTGATGCTCTAACTGGGTCAGTTTTCAGTCGAAGACAACACCTAATGCGGCCTCAGTGCGCCAAGTGCTGGGCCACCTTTCGCAGCAGGATGTCCCGGTTGAAGGGCTTGGCCACAAAGCCCACAGCGCCCGCCTTGCGGCTCTCCACGATTACCTGCTTTTCGGTTTGGCCTGTGAGCATGATCACCGGTGTGTTCATGTGGAACTGGCCGGCCTTGAGCTCGCGCGTGAGCAAGATGCCGTTGGAGTCCGGCAACAGGACGTCCATCAGGATCAGGTCGGGCCGATTCTTTGTCAGAAAAAGCTGGGCATCCGCCGCGGTACCCACCCCCTCGACGTCGTACTGCTCGCTGGTCAGCAACTGCTTGAGCAATCGGCGCATGAACACATCGTCGTCCACGACCAACAGTTGCGGGCGGCTCCGTTTGGCGCGGTGCACCATTGCCTGGGTGGCTCTCAGTGGTTCGGCCAGTTCACTGGTGATCGTGTCCACCCAATCCTGCACCGGCTGGGCCGCCCGCACCACCTGTTCCAGCGTGGGAATCAAGGACTCGCGTTGCAAATTGCCAAAGGCCTGTTTCACGCGCGAGGCGTCGCGCACCGTCAGAGCGTTGTCCAGGCCGTTGGCCAGGATGCGCTCGGACAGGCCTCCCATCGCGCGGCTGACCGAGGCCTGGGCCATGCGCGCGGAGCTTTGTGCGTTCTGCGCGTGCACCCGCCCCAGCTTCACCTGCTGGGCGAGCTGCTCCTCCAGCGCTTCGGCACGGCGGGCCAGGGTGGCCAACTCGGACAGCGGTTCAAGCGCCTGCTCTTGGTCGAGGGCGCACAGCGCCAGGTGCGCCGACATGGGCAACCGTCTGGCGTCGTGCACCAGTGGCCAGAACAACACGTAGTCGTCAAACACCTCCTGCATGCAGAGATCGAAGGCGCGGTGCACGCTTTCCTTGTCGCACAGCAACAGCGTGCGGTGTGCCAGCGACTGGATCACCTCGCTGCGCCGGTACAGGCCCAGGTAGAAGCGCTCACAGGCCTCCAGCGATTTGAAAGCCAACACCAGCAGTTGCGGCTTCAGCCGGTCGAATACCGCGTCTGACTTCGTCGGATCTGTCGTGGCCTCGGTATGTGGGTATCGACCGCGAAGCATGCCGCAGACCTGTTCTGCGTCCACCGCGTTGTCGCCGACAACGAGGATGCGCGCTTCTTTGTGCTTCATCGTCAGGTCCGGGTTGGTTGGCTCGGTTCAATCGGAAGCGTTTGAATGCTGCAATGCCTCGTGACCGGACAGGCGTGTCATGACATGGGCGAGCGCGTCTTCCAGCTGGGACATGAGCCCGTGCATCTCGCTTGGGCTGCAGCCAGAGCCAGCGCGTTCGATGCGGCTGCAGCACTCTCCCAGCGCCACGGCGCCGATCATGCGACAGGAGGACGAGAGGCGGTGAGCCAGGCCGGACAGGGTGGCCGTATTGCCGTCGCTGGCGGCGCGGCGCATCTCGTCCACGGTGTTGAGGGCAGAAACAATGAAACGCTGGCGGAACTCGGCCAGCAGCCCGGGCTCTTCGCCGACCAGACGTTTCAGCGCCTGGTCGTTGTAGACACAGTGGCCGAGCTCGACTTCGATCACATCCACTTCTTCACAGTCCGCAGCGCCAAACGAGGCCAGGGTTGGCGCCCCGTCCGACGGCAACCAACGCCTGATCATCTCGCCCAACTGGTGCGTCCGAACCGGTTTGCTGAGGTAATCATCCATGCCGGCCGAACGGCAGCGTTCGATCTCGCCATACAAGGCATTGGCCGACAAGGCCACGATCGGGAGACGCGATCCACCCGTTTCCTCGCTGCGAATGGTGGTGGCCAGCGTGTACCCGTCGATGCCCGGCATGTGCAGATCGGTGAGCAGCAAGGCATGGCGCCGGGTGGCCCGACCCGCGCGCCAAAGCGCCAAGGCGCCGAGTCCATCGCCTACCATCTCCACCGCCCACCCCAGCAGCGCGAGCTGGTGCCCGATCACTTTCTGGTTGACGGAATTGTCTTCGGCCACCAACACCAGCGGGCCGCCGGATGGCACGAAGTGCGGCCCGGTGCGCGTGACCATGGCGAAGTTGTCATCTGCCACGGGCCGCGGGGACGACGTGGACTGGAAAGGCAAGGTCACGGTAAAAGCGGATCCTTGGTCCATCTCGCTGTCGACCTTGATCCATCCCCCCATCAAGCCAGCCAGCCTGTTGCAGATCGACAGGCCCAGGCCGGTGCCTCCAAAACGCCGGGTGGTGGCGCTCTCGGCCTGCACAAACGGCTGGAAGATGCGCTGCAGCACTTCAGGGTTCATGCCGATGCCGTTGTCAATCACGCTCAACTGAAGGTGCCCGGGCAGGTCCGACCCGCAAGTCCGTACTCGAAGCGCCACCCGACCTGCTCGAGCCAAGCCAGCGGAGAATTTGATGGCATTGCCAATCAGGTTGTTGAGAATCTGGCGCAGCCGTGTCCCGTCGCTCAGGATCCAGTCAGGCAGGCCCGGCGCCACATCCACCTGCAGATCGACTCCATGGGAGGTGGCCGTCGGACGCAAGGCGTTGCACACACTGTCGGTGAGTCGCTCCAGCGAAACCGCCTCACTCTGCAGCTTGAGCTGACCCGCTTCGATCTTGGAGAAATCCAGGATGTCATCAATGATGGTCAGAAGACCCAGCGCCGACTCGCTGACGGTGTCGATCAGATCCCGCTGGTAGGCCGAGAGCTCCGAGTGTTGCAGCAGATCGAGACTGCCCACCACCCCATTCATTGGCGTGCGAATCTCGTGGCTCATTGTGGCGAGAAACGCGCTTTTGGCTTCGCTGGCAGCCTCGGCTGCGCGGCGCGCGTCCACCAGTGCCACAGTGCGCTGCTCCACAAGCTGCTCCAGGTGGGTCTGATGGCGCTCCAGTTCTTCGGTCAGGCGCCGCTTCTCTGTCACATCCAGCATCAGGGCCAGGTACTGGGTCACAGTCCCTCGAGCGTCTCGAATGGGTGTGATCGTTGCGGCCTCGACGTACTCCACGCCGTCCTTGCGACAGTTGAACAGCAGGCCGCGCCATGCCTTGCCCGCGGTGAGCTGCTGCCACATTTGGGCATAGGTCTCACGCGGCGTCTTGCCCGACTGCAACATGCGCGGATTTCGGCCCAGCATTTCCTGCATGGTGTAACCCGAGCTTGTCAGCGCCGCAGCGTTGACGTATTCGATGTTGGCATTCAAGTCGGTGATCAAGATGCTTTGCACGCTTTGCTCGACCGCCATGGAGAGCAGCCGCACCCCCTGCTCCTGCGAATACCGCTGTGAAATGTCGCGCATAACCACCACAAAACGCTGCTGCTCCACCATCCGGATACTGACCTCCGCAATGAAGCAGCTGCCATCGCGCCGCAACACCCGCCAGTCGGCCAGTTGCTCGCGGCCCTTGAGCACCCGCAGCGTTGCGCGCGTGAGCCGGGTGTGTTCGTCTGCGGGCAACAAATCGCGCAGGTGCATCTGCCGCAGTTCGCCGGCGCGGTGGCCGAGCATGCGCGCGGTTGCGCGGTTCACTTCGATCACGCGGTGGGTGCGATCGACCAACAGGATCCCGTCGCCCATCTGATCAAACAGATTGCGGCGCTCGGCATCGGCCCTCTGCGTTTGCAGCCAATGCTCGGCCGCACGCGCGAGGTCTTTCAGCGTCTGGCGCTGCACGTCGGATAGCTGGCGCGGGCGATGGTCGATCGCGCACAGCGTACCCATGGCATGACCTTCCACAGACAGGGGAACGCCGGCGTAGAAGACCACGTGGGGCTCGCCAGTCACCAACGGGTTGTCGGCGAACCGCGCGTCCAGCCGAGCGTCACTCACTTCGAACAAGCCGGTCTGCTGGATGGCGTGGGCACAAAACGCCTGCTCGCGCGGTGTCTGCTCCACATTCAGACCTAGACGCGCCTTGAACCACTGGCGCTGAGCATCGACCAGGCTAACCAGCGAAACGGGGCAACCGATCAGTTGGGCGGCAGCCCGCACGATGCCATCGAGCACGGGGTCGGCCGGCGTGTCGAGCACGCCCAGGGAATCGAGGATGGCCAGACGGCGGGACTCGCTGGGGGGCGGGGTGGCGGATTGCATGAGGTTGCATCAAGGGGTTGCAGAGGGCACGCGGCCAGAACTGAGAATGCGTCAGAACACGTTCTTTTGCACGTCTGCATGCCGTCCAAGGGAAGATCGGATACACCGACCAACATCTGCGATGGACTTTAAAAAGACCGCTGCTGGTGGTCTGTGGGGAGTTCTCGATGCGGCCTGGGGGCCGATCGTGTTGTTTGTTCGTTTGTGTTTGCTATCGCGCAAGACGATGCGGGGAGGACGCCACGAATCAGGCGTCCCCGGCATCGATCAGGCCGTTGCGGATGGCGAAGCGCACAAGGGCTGGCACGTCCGGCGCGGCCAGCTTTGCCATGATGCGGCTGCGGTACGAGTCCACCGTTTTGGGCGACAGGTGCAACGCGCGCCCGATCTCGGTGCTGGACTTCCCCTGCACCACCATCAAGACAATCTGGCGCTCGCGCACCGAGAGCGTGTCCAGGGCGTCGTCTCCCGGCGCCGTGAAACCCTGTACGGCGAGCTCGGCCACATCGGGGCCAAGGAAGCGCTGCCCCTTGCTCACGGCGTCGACCGCTTGCAGCAGTTGGGAGGCGGGCGATCCCTTGAGCACGTATCCAGCCGCACCCATCCTAAGTGCTTCAGCCACATGACGCGGCTGGGCCGACATGGTCAGCACAATCGAGCGCACCTCCGGCGCCCGACGCTGCAGCTCGGTCAGCAACTCAAAACCCGAGCGCTGGTCCAGATGCAGATCGAGTAGAACCACCACTGGCCCAAGCTCGCGCAGCTGGGCCAGCGCTTGCGTCGGATCGGCCGACTCACCCACCACGCGATGCCCGGCGGCTTCCAGCAACGCCCGCAGTCCGTCGCGCACGAGTGTGTGGTCGTCGACCAGGTAAATGTTGCTCATGGTTCCGATACCGTCCAGCTCAGGCGGACGTGTGTGCCGGCACCGGGTTCTGCGCTGATGAAACAGCGCGCGCCGATGGAGATGGCCCGCTCCCGCATGCCCACGATGCCCAGATGGCCAGGTCGGCCATGTTGCATGTCGGGGTCGATGCCCACACCGTCGTCAATGACTTCCACATTGAGCTGGTGCGTATCGCCTTCCAGAACCACCCGGATCAGCGACGCGTGTGCATGAAGCCTGGCGTTGGCGATGGCCTCGCGGACTACCATGAAAGCACTGTACTCCACGTCGGAAGGCCAACGCTGGCTGTACAAACCATCGACGACCTCCAGCAGCACATCGGGGCCAGATGCCGACAATGCGACGCGGATTTCGTTGTCCAGCGCGGCCGCCAGACCCTGTTCCTCGAGCAGGGGCGGCCGCAGGTCGGCCAGCACTTTGCGCACGTCCAGCACCGCTTGCCCCAGAACACCCGAAAGATGCTGGCACTGTTCCGCAAGCACAGAAGGCAAGGTCTCGCCCGCCATGATCAGCAAGGTTTCGAGATTCAACCGGGCCACTGCCAGAGACTGGCCGAGGTTGTCGTGCAGCGCCTGGGCCAGGCGTTGGGTGGTGATCCGCTCCTGCTGCATCAGCCGCTGATTGAGTTCGGAAAGTTCAAATTGATGAGTGAGCAGCGCAGTCTCAGCAGCACGGCGATCGGTGATGTCGCGCAGCACCGCGATGTGGCGGGTGGGGTCCAGTGCACGCGCGCTTACCTCCACCGGCACAACAGCACCATCCCGGCGCACGACGTTCCATTCCGTCAGCGGACCCCTGCCGGGAGACTGGGTCTTATGGGTGTCGAAAGGGATCGTCGGCTGCTGACCCGCCAGCAAGGCATGCAGCGGCATGTTGAGCAGGCTGTCACCCGGGTAACCCAGCATGTTCATGGCCTGCGGATTGGCGTCGAGGATGCGATTGCTGTCGTCGATCAGCAGAACACCGTCGGCCAATTGCTCGAACAGCTTGCGCCGGTAGGCCTCGGATTCTCGCAGTGCGGCCTCAGCCTTCTTGCGCGGGCTGATGTCGACGGTGGTGCCGGCCATGTAAACGGCTCGCCCTGCGCCGTTCCATTCGGCAAGTCCACGAACATGCATCCAGCGCCATTCGCCCCAGGCATCGCAGAGGCGAATCTCCAAGTCGAACGCTTCCCGGTTCTTGAGGTGGCGGCGCATTGCTTCGTGATGCCGAACGAGGTCCTCGTGGTGGATCATCGCACCCAGGCGGCTGCTGCGACAGTCCAACGCCGAAATCGGTTCAAACCCAAGCTGCCACCAGAAATCTTCGCTGAAGCCGAGTCTGTCGCTCAACAAGTCCCAGTCCCACACCTGCCCGCTGGCCGCGGCCAATCGGTAGCGCTGCTCACTGCGTCGCAAACTGGCCTCGCTCTCGCGCAAGGCCTGTTCACTCTCCACCAGATCGGTGATGTCCAGAGCGATGCCTTGCACATACGCCGGACTTCCATCCGTGGGGTCAATCCGGCAGGAGCGGTCGCGGAAATGACGCCACTTGCCCTGTGCATCGCGCAAGCGGTACTGAATCTGGTGATCGACGCCGTCCAAGTACTCATCCGACAGCGCAGCCACCGCGCGTTCGCAATCGTCAGGGTGAAGCGCCTTGGTCCACGCCAGCGGATCGGCCATCCATTCGCTCACCGTGTACCCGAGGATACGAATGGACGGGCTGACATACAGCGTGCGATAGGGCGGCTCGAGAGACGCACGGTAGATCATCGCTGGCGTCTGCTCGGTCAGCAGGCGGAAATCACGCTCCCGGTCGAGCAACAGGCGTTCGAACAGCTTGCGTTCCGTGATGTCGTTGCAGAAGATCGACAGCCCCTCCGGCGAAGGGAAGACACGCCCTTCAAACCACTTGCTCCAGGGTGCATAAAAAGCCTCGAAGACTTGTGCCTGTTGGGACCGCAATGCCCTGTCGTATGCATGGTGAAAGACTTGCGCCTGCTCCAACTCGTACTCGTCCCAGATGTATCGACCGATCAGTTGTTCGGCTCGATCACGCTGGAGCAGGCTCAAGGCAGGCGCATTGAGGTAGGTGAAACGCATTTCCCTGTCGAGCGCAAAGATCGCGTCGCCCACCCTGTTGATCACGTGGTCCAGCAATTCGCGCGCCACACCCATTTCCCGCAGGGCATGCGCGGCCTGGCGCTGCAACGCAACATGTGCGGTCACCTCGTTCGTCACCACCAGGCTCACTGCACGGCCTTCCCAGTCCAGGTCGCTGGAGGTCATGTCGACATCGATCAGGCTGCCGTCTCGTAACCGATGCTGCTCTCGCTTGGTCAATCGCCGACCATCGGTTCCTACAAGCTCTCGGTCAAGATCCTCCCCCGTCTCGCCTTGCCCTGGCGGCACAAGCCGGATGTCCATGACTTTGAGTTGCAGGAACTCTTCGTATGAGTATCCGTAACGCGCGACGGCCGCCGCGTTGGCGGCCAAGATGCGCTTGCTGGTCTGTTCGAACACCCACATCGGCTGCGGGTGGGCATCGAACAGCAACTGGTAGCCCTGTTCATCGTTCCAGAGTACCCCCCGCATATCTGACTGCGCAGTTTTTCGGGGCGATGGGCAATCCATGGGCGCAGACATAAGGGTATTGTGCGCGCCGGGAGGCGTGTTGACGCCGACTGAAAAATTGACAGAGGGGGGAACCTTTGACTGGTTTTGGGCCGTTCAAGGCTCTCTCGCTATTCGATGGGGCTGAGAGGGTCTAAGGAGAGCTTGATGCGCTTCTCGTTGTACCAGCGGAGGGTCGTTGCCGGTCCGATGAGGTCAATGACGTGAGGTTCTTCACAACGCCGGGGCTTTACGGCTTGCAACACCCCAATCTTCTGAAAACTCACTACCCTGTATGTTTGGCTGCGACGTCAACGCACAGAGCGCCCTCGTGGATCTGGAACTCCCTATCTTGAATGGAAGCAACGACCCATGACTGCAAGTGACCACAAGTCAGTTGGTGCGGCAGCGCACCGAGCAGATGAGCAACGCGCACGCGAGCGGTTCTGGCACGGATTCTCTTTGCGCCGCCGTCTGATGTTGTTGGGCGTGGCAACGATTCTCCCGTTCTGTCTTTTTGCAACAGCCGCATTCGTCGTGATGCTTCATCAACAGAAGCAGCAGGTCGAACAAGCGACGCTTGGCATGACTCAAGCGCTTGCAGCTGCCATCGACGCGCGAATGCAGCGGACGGTGGCTACGCTGGAGGCCTTTTCGTTGGCTCAGTCCATGCAGGACGCTGAAGCCGCCCAGCTTCCGTCGGTACATGCGGCCGCGCGGGCGCTTCGTGCCGCGCGGCCGGATTGGCGAGGCGTCGTACTGGCAAACCCGGATGGCTCCATCGTTTTCGGCAGCGAGAGCCCGTTTGGGAGTGGCATGCGCCAGTCCATGGAAGGCTCAAGCGTTGCGGATGTGGTGCGTACCCAAGCGCCCATGGTGGGCCCGATGGTCGCGGGCCCTCGAGGCAACGTGGGCTACACCGTGCGCATTCCTGTTCTGCGCGCAGGCGAGGTCCGGTACGTGCTGACGGCCATCGTGAGTACCGACTCCATCCTGGAAGTCATTCAGCGCCAAGCGCTGCCGGGAGATTGGGTGGTGTCCGTCTTTGACTCCAACATGAAGCGGGTGGCCCGCTCCAAAGACCACGGCAAATACTTCGGCACGCCACCGAGTCCCTCGCTCCAGACCATGCTCGCGGAGTTGGGCGACAGGAAGGAGGGGGTAGGGATGACGTCCACCATGGAGGGGGATGAGGCCTACACGGCGGTCTCGCGGATCGAGCGCACGGGGTGGACGATTGCGCTCGGCGCATCTTCAGAGATCGCACACGCCGCACTCTGGCGGGCCGCGTGGCTCTACCTGGCCGGCTTGCTGCTTTCGCTCGCGCTGGGGGGCTTGCTCTTCTGGCTGGTCAGCCGGTCAATCACTGTTCGCGCTCAGGCCTTGCGCGATGGCGCGGTCGCGCTGGGAAAGGGAGCTCCTTTGCTTCCTCCGACAAAAGGGCTGCCGGACTTTGACGAGGTCTCCTTTGCGCTTTGGACGGCGGGTCAGGAGCGTTCACGCGCTGAAAATGAGCGGGAAAGCCTGCTGCGCTCCGAGATATGTTCACGTGCAGTGGCCGAGGCGACAAGAGGGCGGCTCCAGATGTTGCTGACAGCGACGTCTTCGCTGACGCAATCGCTCGATGAGACGAGCACGATCAACGCGATCGCCGCGGCGGTGGTTCCCGGTGTTGCCGACATTCTGCGCATCGATATCTTGAGTCCGGATGGAGCGCCGGCGCGAAAGCTCACTTTCCACGTGGATCCCGTGCGGTTGGAGGCCATTGAGAAAATCGTTCAATCCGGATCCCTGTCGGCCACGGTGCACGGCTCGCTGTCGTGGGTGGTCGCTTCGGGACGCGAATACGTGCATCACTTCGAACTTGGCGGTGTGTCGAAGATCGAGGACCCGCTGTACCGCCAGTTTGCGGAGGTGTCCGACATGAAGGCGATCTGCGCCGTGCCCCTGATGGCAAGGGACCGTGTCATAGGGGCCATGGCGGCCATCCAGGTCGATTCCGAACGCCGTTTCGAGGCGGACGACGTGGCCTTGTTCAGCGAGTTGGGACGGCGCGCAGCCCTCGCGCTGGACAACGTCCGGCTGTACTCGGAGTGCAACAGCGCGCTGGACAAGGCCAACGCCGCGAGCAAGGCGAAAGATGATTTCCTGGCGATGCTGGGCCACGAGTTGAGGAATCCGCTCTCGCCTATTCTCACGGCCATCGAGATCATGAAACGCCGCGATGGCGCAGCGTTTGTCCGAGAGCGAGAGATCATCGAACGGCAGGCTACACACCTGACGCACCTGGTTGATGACCTGCTCGACGTTTCCAGGATCGTCGCCGGCAAGATACAGCTTCAGCTCGAGCAGGTGGACCTTCGTCTTGTGGCCTGGCGGGCCATCGAAGTCACCCAACCTCTTTTTGATCGACGTGCTGAGCCGGTCGTCCAAGCCGAATCTGAGCCGATCTTCGTGAGCGGCGACTTTTTGCGGCTCGCTCAAGTGGTTGGCAATCTCCTGAGCAATGCCGCGAAATTCAGCGAGCCCGACCAGCCTGTCACCATCTGGATTCAGCGCGGGACGAGCGAAGCCATGCTCACAGTGGAAGATGGCGGGACGGGCATTCCCGACGACCTGTTACCGCAGGTGTTCGACCGCTTTTTTCAAGGCGAGCAAAGTTTGCAGAGGTCCAAGAGCGGCTTGGGTCTTGGTCTGACCATTGCAAGAAGCATTGTTGAACTTCATGGCGGCAACATCAAGGCCGATCACGGCCATGAGGGTCATGGAACACGGGTCACGGTCTCTCTTCCTCTTGCGTGTCCTGCTGGTGCAAGGTTAGAGGCATGCGGGGAAGCAGCACCCCGGCAACACAATGGGACCCCTGCCCGAGTGCTGATCGTGGACGACAACGCGGACGCGGCCCACACGCTGGCCAGTCTGCTGACGCTGGCCGGACACGAGGTCAGAACTGCGCTGCACGCAGAAGAATGCCTTGCCATGGTGGCGGACCGCGCCCCTGACGTCTGCATCGTGGACATCGGCCTGCCCGGCATGGATGGCTATGAGCTGGCACGCCGACTCAAGGCCGAGCCCGCGACACGGTCCCTTCACCTGATTGCGCTGACCGGCTACGGGCAGCCCTCTGATCGTGAAAAGGCGCTCCGCTGCGGCTTTGATGACCACATGACGAAACCCGTCCATATCAACGCGCTGGAGACCGCGCTAGACGCCATTGGCCTGAGGTCATCCTGATGCAAGGAGGACGTATTTGCTAGTGCAGCAAATGCCCTGGCAGATCGAGCGTGAAAATGCAGCCGATCCCTGGGACGTCCTTGACCGTCAACGTACCCATATCCGCCTCGACGCTTTGCCTTGCGATGGAAAGTCCAAGTCCCATTCCAGCCATACGGCCTGTGTTGTGGGCGAAGGGAATGAACATCTTCTTTTCCTCACCCAGGGTCAGACCGCCGCAGTGATCGGCCACGCTGATCAGTATCCGGTTGCCGGCCGCGCGTGCGCTCAGGCGGACGACGGTATCGGACTGGGTGAACTTGAATGCGTTTTGAATGACGTTGGCCAGTGCCGCATGAAGCAGCTCCTTGTTCCCACTGAGAGCCAAAGTCGGATCGACGGCCTGGACTTCGAATCTGCATCTGACCAGGTTCACATCGAGGCGGGCCCACAGATCGACGTCCGAGATGAACGTCGCCAGGCTGAACAGCTGACGCTCCTGAGGTTTTGAAGCGCTGACTTCCGAGATGGTTCTGCCAATCTGTAGCGCCAGTGCGGCCAGACTGCGCTTGAGAATGGCACCTGTGGCGCCGCTGATGGGCATGTTTCCCAGCTCAAGGGCACGCACTGCCAGCGTGGCTGTTCCCAGCGAGTTCCTCAGCTCATGCACTAAAAAGCCGAGGCGCTGCTTTTCTTCCGCAACATGCAGACCAGCGATCTGAGCGTCTCGTCGGGCGCTGAACTCCGAGACAGCGCCCGCGATGGCGTTGTCCAGACAACGATTCAAGGTACGAAATTCGGTGACGGCAAAGGGGGCATCACGCTCAAATGCCAGGTCGGTGATGGCTTGGCAGAGATCCCCATAGTCGTGCACGACCTGATCGACCGTGTAACCCAGGTCGAGCAGTTCTTTGCCATGCCGGGTAGCACTCATACCAATTTCCGACAGGCGCAGTGCGCCTCCTCCGGAAGGTCCGGATATCCGGGTGCTCAGCTCTTGCTTGTCCTCGTCTTCCGCCTTGAGCGTGCGGATGAGCTGGTCCAGAAACATCGGTATCCCATGCGACAACTGTTGATCAGTGGCCGCACGTTGAGGGCGCTGTGCCACCTTGTGTTTGCACCTTGCTGTGAGCTCCTCACGGTTGTTTTCAAGAAATTGGTACATGGATACCTCAGTGAAAATGCACCAGGGATCATTGCGAGAGGGGGGGGCGGATAAAAACTTGAACTGGTTATGTGCCACAGGTCCGAGGCTCTCCCTGTATTCGATGGGGCGGAGAGCGCCCAGGCAGATCTTGATCCGTTTCTTGTTGCACCAACGGGTGTAGGAGTCGAGCGCTCCAGTGCGCTGCTCTCATAAAACTCCTTAAGCGAGGTACGCAGGTGCTGATCGGGTCAAACTCTTTGAGAGCCGCGTTCAGCATCCGCTCGTTGGCTTGTTCGTTAAGCCTTGCAGAGGCGCGCAAACCTGCGACCTCAGGAATTGCGATGGCTATGAGGATGGCAAGCACGCAACCTATGCTTGAACCCACGCAGCCGGCTTCGAGCTAGTAAGGCTGCACCATGGAATAAATTGACACATTACTGTTCAACAGTGCGCGTTCGTCACTGCATTGATAAACAGCAAATGCAGCAAGCGATGCGTTTGCTAAAAACTTGCGGTGCCCATTCGCATGCCGTTGGGGTCTTGCGATGCAACTGCCAGTGCGCTCCTAGCCATTCAAATGCAGTCCCTCGCTAGCGCGGCACGACTGACCGCATCCGCGTAGCCGACCTACAGCGCGCGGCTGAGAAGCTATGGCGTTAGGCCAGTTGCAGTAACTAGCGTCCGCCAGTAGCAGAACTATGGCGGGAGTTGCAGTTACTTTGGCGGCCTACGCGTCAGGTCCCAGGTCAGACGTCGATGTTGCCCGCGCGCAGCGCGTTGGTCTCGATGAAGTCGCGGCGCGGTTCCACCTCGTCGCCCATCAGCATGGTGAACACGCGATCGGCTTCGATCGCGTCGTCGATCTGCACGCGCAGCAGGCGGCGCACGTTCGGGTCCATGGTGGTTTCCCACAGCTGCTCGGGGTTCATCTCGCCCAGGCCCTTGTAGCGCTGGCGGCTGGTGGTGCGCTCGGCTTCGCTGATGAGCCAGCGCATGGCCTGGCGGAAGTCACCGACCTTCTCTTCCTTCTGCTTGTCGCCCTCGCCACGCATCACCTTGGCGCCTTCGCCCAGCAGGCCACGGAAGGTGTCGGCGGCGGTGGCCAGCGCGGCGTAGTCGGCGCCGTGCACGAAGTCCTGCGTGAGCACGCTGCTCTTGATGTTGCCGTGGTGGCGGCGGCTGATGCGCAGGATGGGTTTGTCGGTGCGCACGTCGAACTCGGCCGCCACTTCGGCGGGCACGCCGGTGGTGGCCAGTTCGCGCAGCTTGGCCTGCAGCGAGACCGCGCTGACCTCGGCCTGCTCCACGCTGTCGAGGTTGAGCGCCACGCCATCGGCGATCGCGCGCAGGGCCTCGGCGTCCATGAAGTTGGACAGGCGCGCGATCACGCTCTCGGCGATCTGGTGCTTGCGCGCCAGCTCACCCAGGGTGTCGCCGCTGAGCGTGGTCTGCGTGGCGCCGCCGGTGAACACGCTGGCATCCTTCAAGGCGATGCGCAGCAGGAAACCGTCGAGCGCGGAAGCGTCCTTCAGGTACAGCTCTTCCTTGCCGGCCTTGACCTTGTAGAGCGGCGGCTGCGCGATGTAGATGTGGCCGCGCTCGACGAGCTCGGGCATCTGGCGGTAGAAGAAGGTCAGCAGCAGGGTGCGGATGTGCGCGCCGTCCACGTCGGCGTCGGTCATGATGATGATGCGGTGGTAGCGCAGCTTGGCGACGTTGAAGTCGTCCACGCCGGCCGTGCCGCCCGCGCCCGTGGCCTTGCCGATGCCGGTGCCCAGCGCGGTGATGAGTGTGAGAATTTCGTTGCTGGTCAGCAGCTTCTCGTAGCGCGCCTTCTCCACGTTCAGGATCTTGCCGCGCAGCGGCAGGATCGCCTGGAACTTGCGGTCGCGGCCCTGCTTGGCCGAGCCGCCGGCGGAGTCACCCTCCACGATGTAGATCTCGCACAGCGCCGGGTCTTTTTCCTGGCAGTCGGCGAGCTTGCCGGGCAGGCCCATGCCGTCGAGCACGCCCTTGCGGCGCGTCATTTCGCGGGCCTTGCGCGCGGCTTCACGGGCGCGCGCGGCTTCGACGATCTTGCCGCAGATGATCTTGGCGTCGTTCGGGCGTTCCTGCAGGTAGTCGGCCAGCAGGCGGCTCACGATGTCTTCGACCGGGCCACGCACTTCGCTGGAGACCAGCTTGTCCTTGGTCTGGCTGGAGAACTTGGGCTCGGGCACCTTGACCGACAGCACGCAGCACAGGCCTTCGCGCATGTCGTCGCCGGTGACTTCCACCTTGGCCTTCTTGGCCAGCTCGTGCTCTTCGATGTACTTGTTGATCACCCGCGTCATGGCCGCGCGCAGGCCGGTGAGGTGGGTGCCGCCGTCGCGCTGCGGGATGTTGTTGGTGAAGCACAGCACCTGCTCGTTGTAGCCGCTGTTCCACTGCATCGCGACTTCCACGCCGATGTTGGTGCCCTGGTCGCTCTGGCGGTCGCCCATGGCGTGGAACACGTTGGGGTGCAGGACGGTCTTGCCCTTGTTGATGAAGTCGACGAAGCCCTTGACGCCGCCGGCGCCGGAGAAGTCGTCTTCCTTGCCGCTGCGCTCGTCCTTTAGGCGGATGCGCACGCCGTTGTTCAGGAAGGAGAGTTCGCGCAGGCGCTTGGACAGGATCTCGTAGTGGAAATCGGCGTTCTCGCGGAAGATCTCGTAGTCGGGCAGGAAGTGCACCTCGGTGCCGCGCTTCTCGGTGGCACCGGTGACGCGCATGGGCGAGATCTCCACGCCGGTGGGCGTGGTCTCGATCACGCGGTTCTGCACGAAGCCGCGCGCGAACTCGAGCAGGTGCACATGGCCTTCGCGGCGCACGGTGAGGCGCAGCCACTGCGAGAGCGCGTTCACGCAGCTCACGCCCACGCCGTGCAGGCCGCCCGAGACCTTGTAGCTGTTCTGGTTGAACTTGCCGCCGGCGTGCAGTTCGGTCAGCGCAATCTCGGACGCCGAGCGCTTGGGCTCGTGCTTGTCGTCCATCTTCACGCCGGTGGGGATGCCGCGGCCGTTGTCCACCACGCTGATGGAGTTGTCGGTGTGGATGGTCACCACGATGTCGTCGCAGTGGCCGGCCAGGGCTTCGTCGATGGAGTTGTCGACCACCTCGAACACCAGGTGGTGCAGGCCGGTGCCGTCGGACGTGTCGCCGATGTACATGCCCGGGCGCTTGCGCACGGCTTCCAGGCCTTCCAGGATCTGGATCGAGCCTTCGCCATAGCCCTCGCTGGCACCGGCCTGGTGGGCGTCGATGGTGGGCTGGAAATTGGAGCTTTCGGCTTGCGCCTCACCGGTGTTGACGGATTCGGCGGGCTTGTTGGCGTCGGACATGGTGGAATTTCTCGATCTCAGTAAACGCCAAACCCGCGGTGTTCGCGGGTTTGGAATGCGGGAGCAACCAGGGGGTTGGACCTCAGATGCGCATCGGCATGACAACGTATTTGAAGGCGTTGTCGTCGGGGTTGGTGACCAGCGCGGAGCTGTTGCCGTCGGACAGCTCGATGCGGACCATCTCCTGCGACATGTTCTGCAGCGCGTCGATCAGGTAGGTCACGTTGAAGCCGATCTCGATGGTGTCGCCACCGTAGTCGATGTCGAGTTCGTCCACGGCCTCTTCCTGTTCGGCGTTGCTCGAGGCCACGCGCAGCACGCCGGGCTCGACGTTCAGGCGCACGCCCTTGAACTTCTCGCTGGTCATGATGGCGGTGCGCTGCAGGCTGGCCAGCAGGGGCGCGCGGCCCAGGGTGACGATGTTCTTGTGGTTCTTGGGAATCACGCGGTTGTAGTCGGGGAACTTGCCCTCGACCAGCTTGGTGACGAACTCCATGCCGTCGAAGCTGAACTTGGCCTGGTTGGCCGCGAACTGCATCTCGATCGCGCCTTCCTTGTCGGACAGCAGGCGCTGCAGTTCGAGCACGGTCTTGCGCGGCAGGATGACTTCCTGCTTGGGCACTTCCACGTCCAGCGTGCTGGAGGCGAAGGCCAGGCGGTGGCCGTCGGTGGCGACCAGGCTGAGCTGCTTGCCTTCGGCCACGAACAGGATGCCGTTGAGGTAGTAGCGGATGTCGTGCACCGCCATCGCGAACGAGACCTGGCTCAGCAGGCTCTTGAGCGTCTTCTGCGGCACCGAGAACACGGGGCCGAAGCTGGCCGATTCCTGCACCAGCGGGAAATCTTCGGCGGGCATGCTCTGCAGCGTGAAGCGGCTCTTGCCGCCCTTGAGGATCAGCTTGCCGGCGTTCGATTCCAGGCTCACGGTCTGGTCGCCCGGCATGGTGCGCAGGATGTCGATCAGCTTGCGCGCGCCCAGCGTGGTGGCGAAGTTGCCGCTGTCGCCGTCGAGTTCGGCGGTGGTGCGGATCTGGATTTCCAGGTCGCTGGTGGTCAATTGCACCTGCGAGCCGGTCTTGCGAAGCAGGACGTTGGCCAGGATCGGCAGGGTGTGGCGGCGTTCCACGATGCCCGCGACCGATTGCAGCGCGGCCAAAACCTTGTCCTGGGTCGATTTCAAAACGATCATGTCAGACTCTTTCTTCTCTGGTTGCTTGTCGGCCGGTTCCTGCCTCCCGGTTGGCCCTTTTCATTGTTTGGGCCAAATCCTCGCTATTTTCGCCTTTTTGTGAGCGGCTTCCGCAAAACGGCCCCCGGGTCTTCCCGCTCATCCCTTGAGCGTCTGTTCCAGCACGTGCAACTGCTGGTTCAGCTCGGTGTTCTGCTGGCGCTCGGCCGCGATCTTGCGCACCGCGTGCAGCACGGTCGTGTGGTCGCGCCCGCCGAACAGTTCGCCGATTTCGGGCAGGCTCTTCTGGGTCAGTTCCTTGGCGATGAACATGGCGATCTGGCGCGGCCGCGCAATGCTGGCCGGGCGCTTCTTGCTGTACATGTCGGCAACCTTGATCTTGTAGAAATCCGCCACCGTCTTCTGGATGTTCTCCACGCTGATCTGCCGGTTCTGGATCGACAGCAGGTCCTTGAGCGCGTCGCGCGCGAGCTGGATCGAGATTTCCTTCTGGTTGAAGCGCGAATAGGCCAGGATCTTGCGCAGCGCGCCTTCGAGCTCGCGCACGTTGGAGCGCACGTTCTTGGCCACGAAGAAAGCCACTTCCTCGGGCATGACGGCGTTCTCCACCGCCGCCTTGTTGATCAGGATGGCCACGCGCATCTCCAGCTCGGGCGGCTCGATGGCCACCGTGAGGCCCGAGTCGAAGCGCGAGACCAGCCGTTCGTGGATGTCGGCCAGGCCCTTGGGGTAGGTGTCGCTGGTCAGCACGATGTGGCTCTTCTTGGCCAGCAGCGCCTCGAAGGCGTTGAAGAACTCCTCCTGGGTGCGCTCCTTGTTGGCGAAGAACTGCACATCGTCGATCAGCAGCAGATCGAGCGAGTGGTAGCGTTCCTTGAACTCATCGAAAGTCTTGCGCTGATAGGACTTGACCACATCGGAGACGAACTGCTCGGCGTGGATGTACAGAACTTTGGCCTGTGGACGGTCGGCCAGCAGGTGGTTGCCGATGGCATGCACCAGGTGGGTCTTGCCCAGGCCGACGCCGCCGTAGATGAACAGCGGGTTGTACAGCTGGCCCAGGCTGCCGGCCACGTGCATGGCCGCGGCGCGCGCCATGCGGTTGGCCGAGCCCTCGACCAGGGTGGAAAACGCGAGCGCCGGGTTCAGCCGGGTCTTGGGGCCGCTGGGCGCGGCGACCTCGGCCGGCGCCAGGTCGGGCAGCTCGGACAGCACCTGGTCTTGCACCGTGCGCGGCGCTGGCGACGTGCGGCTGGGCGTTTCGCGCGGAGCAAGCACCAACTCCAGTGTCACCGGGACCCCCTGGAGGGTCTCCAGCAGGGCCGAAATGCGGGACGCGTACTGGGCCCGGATCCAGTCCATCTTGAACCGGTTGGCCACGGCCACGACCACCTTGGAACCGTCGGGCGCGACGGTGGCGGTCAGGGGCCGGATCCAGGTGTTGAACTGTTGTTCGGGGATCTCTTGCGCGAGCCGGTCCAGGCAGGTGGACCAGAGCGAGAGGGCGTCCGGCCGGGGAGCGGTCAGGGACGCATCAGGGGGAATGCCCTCGATCATGCTGGGAGCGGTGAAGCCGTTGTGGTTGTGGACAAATGTCTCGGGGCAATCCGACGATTGTAGTGCGCGCCGCGACTTATCCACAAGGCAGGGAAATCACCGTTGGCAGGGGGTGGGCAGTCGGTGGCCAAGCCCGCCCGCTTGAAGTGATGCGGCGGCTCCCACCGCCAAGTGCTTGCCGGACATCGGGTTTATTTGCGATAATTGCGGGTTTCCCCGATTTCTACAGAGCACCATGAAACGCACTTACCAGCCCTCCAAGATCCGCCGCGCCCGCACCCACGGCTTCCTCGTCCGCATGAAAACCCGCGGGGGCCGTGCCGTGATCAACGCCCGCCGCGCCAAGGGCCGCAAGCGCCTGGCCGTCTGAGGCTGCGCGTGTTCTGCCGGCGCCGACTCGCCCGGCTCCCTCACCGCGTGACCCGGACGGTTCAGCGGTGACCCAGCGGCTGCGGTCCCGGCAACAGTTCCAGGCCGTCATGGCGGGCGCCCCCGTGGCCAAGACCCCTCACTTTGCCCTGCACCGCGCCGCGCTTTCCAGCGCGCACGAGGGCAGGGCCTTGTTTCCCGTGGCCGACGCCTGGGTGGGGGTGCTGCTGCCCAAACGCTGGGCCAAGCGCGCCGTCACGCGCAATGCGATCCGCCGTCAGATCTACGAAGTCGCCCGCCACCGGGCCGCGAGCCTGCCCCAGGCGGCGCTCGTGGTGCGCCTGCGCAGCGAGTTCAGCCGCCAGCAGTTCGTCAGCGCCACCTCCGACGCGCTCAAGCGCGCGGTGCGCGCCGAGCTGGAGCAGCTGCTCGCGCCGCCGCGTTCCGCGCCACGCGCGGCGCCGCCTGCGGAGATCCGACATGCTGTCTGACTGGCCGCGCCAGGGCCTGCTGGGCCTGGTCAAGGGATACCGTCTGCTGCTCAGCCCGTGGCTCGGCAGCGGTTGTCGTTTCGAACCTTCCTGCTCGCTCTACGCCATCGGTGCGCTGGAGCGCCATGGTGCCCTGGGCGGCACCTGCCTCACGCTGCGGCGCCTGGTCCGCTGCCACCCGTGGTGCGACGGTGGCCATGACCCGGTGCCCGCCTCCCTGCCCACGCTGTTCTCCAGCCTGATTTCACCTTCCTGCGAAAAGAAGAACCCGTCATGAATGACATCCGTCGGTCCATCCTGTGGGTGGTTTTTGGTCTGTCGATGGTCCTCATCTGGGACAAGTGGCAGATTCACAATGGCCACAAGCCCACCTTCTTCCCCGGCGCCGCGCCGGCCGTGACCGCGCCCGCCGCGTCCACCAGCCAGCCGGCCGGCGGCAGTGGCAGCAACGCCGGCGTGCCGACGGCGGCGCAGAGCGGTGCGACGCCGGTCGGCGAAACCCCGGCCGCAGCGCCCGGCGCCGTGGCCCAGCGCCACGAAGTCACCACCGATCTGTTCAAGCTGGTGTTCAACAGCGAAGGCGGTTCGTTGATCGGCGCCGAGCTGCTCAAGCACGCCGAGGCCACCGGCCAGAGCAAGGACAAGACCGAGCGCCCGTTCACGCTGCTGGCCCAGGGTGGCGAGCACATCTACGTGGCCCAGACCGGCCTGATCGGTGGCAACTTCCCCACCCACAAGACGCCGATGGCGCTGGTGGGCAACCCCACCACCCTGGCCGACGGCCAGAACGAGTTGCAGGTGCGCTTTGAATCGGCCGAGGTCGGCGGTGTGAAGCTGGTCAAGACCTACACCTTCACGCGCGGCCGCTACGACATCGGCGTGCAGCACGAGGTGCAGAACGTGGGCAGCCAGGCGGTCACGCCCCAGCTCTATCTGCAGCTGGTGCGCGACGGCAGCAAGCTCAGCAGCGAAACCCCCTTCTACTCGACCTTCACCGGGCCGGCGGTCTACACCGCGGAGAAGAAGTACCAGAAGATCGAGTTCGCCAACATCGAGAAGAACAAGGCCGAGTTCGTCAAGTCGGCGAGCGACGGCTATGTGGCGATGGTGCAGCATTACTTCGCCTCGGCCTGGCTGCTGGGCGATGGCGTCGCGCGCGAGAACTTCGCGCGCAAGATCGACAACAACCTGTTCGCTGTGGGCAGCATCACCGCGCTGACCGCCATCGAACCGGGCCAGAGCCAGAGCCAGCAGTCGCGCCTGTTCCTGGGCCCCCAGGAAGAGAAAGTGCTCGAGACCATCGCCCCCGGCCTGGAACTCGTGAAGGACTACGGCTGGCTCACCATCCTGGCCAAGCCGCTGTACTGGCTGTTGGAGAAGATCCACGGCTACGTGGCGAACTGGGGCTGGTCCATCGTGCTGCTGGTGGTGCTGATCAAGGCCGCGTTCTACTGGCTCAACGCCAGCGCGTACCGCAGCATGGCCAAGATGAAGAAGATCAATCCCCGCATCATGGAAATGCGCGAGCGCCTCAAGGGCAACCCGCAGCAGATGCAGCAGGAGATGATGAAGATCTACCGCGAGGAAAAGGTCAACCCGCTGGGGGGCTGCTTCCCCATCCTGATCCAGATCCCCGTGTTCATCGCGCTCTACTGGGTGCTGCTGTCCAGCGTGGAAATGCGCAACGCGCCCTGGGTGGGCTGGATCACCGACCTGTCCTCGCCCGACCCGTACTTCATCCTGCCCCTGGTGATGGCCGTGACCACGCTGATCCAGACCGCGCTCAACCCGCTGCCGCCGGACCCGCTGCAGGCCAAGCTGATGTGGCTGATGCCGCTGATGTTCTCGGTCATGTTCTTCTTCTTCCCGTCCGGCCTGGTGCTGTACTGGATCACGAACAACGTGCTGACCATCGCGCAACAGGCCGTGATCAACAAGAGCATGGGCGTGCCGCTGAAGTTCAGCATGCCGAATTTCAAGGCCTGACCCCGTGATCGGATGACCCCCTGCGCCGCTGACGCGGCTTCCCCCTAAAAGGGGGACGGCGTCTTGGGGCGGCGGAGCCGGACCCTCGACGACTCTGGAGGGTGTGTTTCTCGTCTGTGAAGGGCCTGCGTTGCAGGCCCTTTGTCTTTTATGCTCGCCTCCTATGCTCGCTGCCTCGCGTGACCCCATCGTTGCCATCGCTACCGCGCCCGGTCGTGGGGCCGTGGGCATCGTGCGGGTGTCGGGACGGGGCCTGGCGGCCTTTGTCTTGGCCCTGCTGGGGCGCGACCTGAGGCCGCGCGAGGCGACCTACCTGCCCTTGGCCGATGCCACGGGCCAGCCCATCGACCACGGCCTGGCCCTGTGGTTTCCCGGCCCGCACTCCTACACCGGCGAAGACGTGCTCGAGCTGCAAGGCCACGGTGGGCCGGTGGTGTTGCAGTTGCTGCTGGCGCGCTGCCTGGAGGTGGCGCGCGACACCGCGCCCACGCTGCGGCTGGCGCGCGCGGGCGAGTTCACCGAACGCGCCTTCCTCAACGACAAGCTCGACCTCGCGCAGGCCGAGGCGGTGGCCGACCTGATCGATGCCAGCACCGAAGCCGCCGCGCGCAGCGCCTCGCGTTCGCTGGCCGGTGTGTTCTCGGGCCGCGTGCACACGCTGCGCGACGCGCTGGTGAACCTGCGCATGCTGGTCGAGGCCACGCTGGACTTCCCCGAGGAAGACATCGACTTCCTGCAGAAGGCCGATGCCACGGGCCAGCTGCAACGGCTGCGCGACGCGTTGGCCGAGGTGCAGGCCCAGGCGCGCCAAGGCGCCTTGCTGCGCGACGGTTTGCAGGTCGTCATCGCGGGCCAGCCCAACGCGGGCAAGAGTTCGCTGCTCAATGCCCTGGCCGGGGCCGAGCTGGCCATCGTCACACCCGTGGCCGGCACCACGCGCGACGTGGTGCAGCAGACGATCCAGATCGAGGGCGTGCCGCTGCACGTGATCGACACCGCCGGCCTGCGCGACAGCCCCGATGTGGACGAGGTCGAGAAGATCGGCATCGAGCGCGCCTGGGAGCGCATTCAGCGCGCCGACGCGGTGCTGTTCCTGCACGACCTCAGCCGCAGCGAAGGGGCGGACTACCAGACGGCCGATGCCTCGATCGCGGCCAGCCTGGCCAGCACCCTGCCCGCCGACGTGCCGGTGCTGCACGTCTGGAACAAGCTGGACCAGGCGCCCGCCGCGGCCGTGATGGACGCGCAGGCCGACACACTGGCGATCTCGGCCAAACACGGCACCGGCCTGGAGGCCTTGCGCCAGCGCCTGCTGAGCCTGGCGGGCTGGCAGCACGCGGGCGACGGCCTGTTCATGGCGCGCGAACGGCACCTGCAGGCCTTGCGCCGCGTGGGCGATCACCTCGACGCCTCGCACGCCTTGCTGCAGGCGCGCGCGGAGCACCTGGACCTGCTGGCCGAGGAGCTGCGCCTGGCGCAACAGGCCCTGAGCGAGATCACCGGCGAGTTCACCGCCGACGACCTGCTGGGCGAAATCTTTTCGCGTTTTTGCATCGGCAAATGAAGCCAGCGCACCGCTCGGTGCCGCTCTGAGACCGCCGAGAGTGCAACTGTAAGCACGGGTAAGAACAGGCTTGCGCGCGCCGGTCGTGCGCGGTTATCTTGACCGCATGAACGCCCAGTTGCCCACGTCCGTGCGCTTTGACATTCAAGGCCTGGCCCAGTCCATGCGGCTGAGCAGCGCGCTGGACGCCGTGCCCCTGAACCTCAACGACCCCCAGTGGGTGCAGCTGGCCAACTACCTGCAGCCGGTGGCGCTGCAGCAGGGGCAGGTGCTGATCGAGCAAGGGGTGAAGGACCGCACGGTCTACTTCGTGGAGAGCGGCACCCTCACCGTGCACTACGAGGATTCGCGCGAGCGCGTGCGCATCGCCGTGGTCGGTGCGGGCTCCTTGCTGGGCGAGGGCGCGTTTTTCAGCCACCTGCCGCGCAGCGCCACGGTGCACGCGGGCAGCGATTGCCGGCTCTGGTGTCTGACCCCTTTGCGTTTTCGGGAACTCTCCTCGCGCCATCCCGATGTCGCGCTGGACCTCAGCGTGGCCATGTCGGCGGTGCTGGCTCGGCGCATGTACAACCGGCCCAAACGGGTCGCCGTGACCTGAGCGCCGCGGGCACGAACGGAATCAAGGCCGTCCTGTGTTGCTTTTTCAACCTTTTGCGCGCGCGTCCCTGGCGCACACTTTGCCCATGTCCTTGATGAGCTGGCTACAGGCCAAAAAATCCGCCACACCCGACAAGGGTCCTTTCACCCGTGCGCGCAAGAAGTTCAGCCAGACCACGCTGCCGCTGATCTCGCCGCGCCGCGGGCGCCGCATCCTGCGCCGTGAGCAGCTGTTCGCCGTGGTGCGCGAGTCGCTCATCCGCGCGGGCGTGTTGTCCACCAGTTACGAGTTCAAGGTGCTCACGCTGGACGCCAACGGCGACAGCTTCCTGGTGCTGGTCGACCTCGCGCTGCCCGCCAAGGCCATGCCCGATGAATACCTGCTGGAGATCGAGCGCTGGATCCAGCAGAGTGCCCAGACGCGGCACGAGATGGACGTGCGCTCCGTCTACTGGCGCCGCAAGGCCGTGCACGACCAGGTCGGCATGGCGCTCAAGGCCGCCGTGGCGGCCCAGACCCGCCGCGAGGCGGTGCCGATGACGCCGGGCCTGGTGCCTGAAGCCAAGGTCACCAGCCCGATGCCCAGCCCCACGGCCATTCCCCGGCCCGTCATGACGCCGTCGAGCGCGCCCGCGCAGGTGGTGGGGGAAGACGAGGTGGAGGCGTTTCGCCTTGCCTTGCAGAGCGTGGCCAAGCCACCCTACCGCTCCCCTGCTGAAGCGCAGGCGCAGCTGCCGGTGCCGGAGTCGCACAGCGATTTCGGGGCCTTGAGCGAAACCCAGTACGGCAAGCTCTGAGGGGCCGGCCGGTCGCTCAGTGGCCGGCGAAATCGAGCAGCGTGAAGAGCTTGAGGCCGGAGGCGCGCAGCTTCTCCGAGCCACCGAGTTCCGGCAGGTCGACGATGGCCGCGCCTTCCATCACTTGCGCGCCCAGCTTCTCCAGCAGCCGGCGCCCGGCCATCATGGTGCCGCCGGTGGCGATCAGGTCGTCGATCAGCACCACCCGGTCGCCTGCCTTCACGGCATCGGTGTGCAGTTCCACCGTCGCGCTGCCGTACTCCAGCTCGTAGGTTTCTTCCACCGTGGTGAAGGGCAGCTTGCCCTTCTTGCGGATCGGCACAAAGCCCACGCCCAGTTCGTAGGCCAGCACCGAGCCGATGATGAAACCCCGCGCATCGAGTCCGGCCACCACGGTGGGGCGCAGCGCCGTGTCCATGTAGCGGTGCACGAAGGTGTCGATCAGCACGCGAAAGACCTTGGGGTCTTGCAGCAGCGGCGTGATGTCGCGGAACTGCACGCCCGGCGCTGGCCAGTCGGGCACCGTGCGGATGTGGGATTTCAGGAAGGCGGAGGTGTCCATGGGCTCGGTCCGTGAGGGAGCGGCCATTATCTGCGGTGGCGCAAAAAAAAGCCCCGGCACAACGGCCGGGGCGCAGACCATGGCGACCCTTGTACAAAGCCATGGGCTGGAACGGGAGGCCGTGATCGGCCCTGGGCGCATTCTGATTTCCCGGGCCCGCTGCCCGCCAGGGCTTCCGGCGTGTGGTGCCTGCCAGCCGACGAAGTGGCGTGCTCAGCCCGAGAGCAGCTTCTCTTCGGCCAGGGCCAGCGCGGGCGCCTTGCCACTGATCACCACCGTGTCGCCGCTTTCGAACACCGTCTCGTCGCTCGGGGACTGGGGCTTGCCGCTGGCGCGGCGCAGGCTCACCACGCGCACGCCCACCGCGTGCAGCGCCAGGCTGCCCAGGGTCTTGCCGACGTTGCGGCCACCCGGGGGCAGGGTCACGGTGTTGAGGCGCTCGTGGTCGATCTCGTCGGCACCGTCGTCGTCGGCACCGTGGAAGTAGCCGCGCAGCAGGTTGTAGCGCGCATCGCGCTGGTCCTGCACCACGCGGATCACGCGCCGCATCGGCACGCCCACGAGCGCCAGCGCGTGGCTGGCCAGCATCAGGCTGGCTTCGATCGCCTCGGGCACGACCTCGGTGGCGCCGGCGGTGCGCAGTTTTTCCAGGTCCGCGTCGTCCACCGTGCGCACCACCACCGGCACGTGCGAAGCCTGCTCGTGCGCGTGGCGCAGCACCTTGAGCGCGCTGGGGGTGTCCAGGTAGGTCACCACCACGGCGCTGGCGCGGTGCAGGCCGGCGGCCATCAGGGCCTGCAGGCGCGCGGCATCGCCGAACACCACCGAATGGCCGGCGGCCGCGGCCTGCCGCACGCGGTCGGGGTCGAGGTCGAGCGCCATGTAGGGAATGTGTTCGGCCTCCAGCAGGCGCGCCAGGTTCTGGCCGCAGCGGCCGTAGCCGCAGATGATCACGTGCTTGTCGGCGTTGATGGCCTTGCGCGCGATGCTGGTCATCTGCACCGACTGCATCAGCCAGTCGCTGCCCACCAGGCGCGTGACGATGCTGTTGGCGTAGAGGATGGCGACCGGCGTGGCGAGCATGGAGATCACCATGCTGGCCAGGATGGGGTTGAACAGCTGCGGCGGCACCAGGTTGTTCTGGCCGGACAGCGTGAGCAGCACCAGGCCGAATTCGCCGGCCTGCGCCAGATAGAGACCGGTGCGCAGCGCCACGCCCATGGGGGCGCCGAAGGCGCGCGTGACGCCCGTGATGAGCGCGAGCTTGAACGCCATGGACACCGACAGCAGCAACAGCACCAGCGGCCAGCGGTCCAGCACCAGGCGCCAGTCCAGCATCATGCCGATGGTGATGAAGAACAGGCCCAGCAGCACGTCGTGGAAGGGCCGGATGTCGGTCTCCACTTGGTGCTTGAACTCGGTCTCCGAGATCAGCATGCCGGCCACGAAGGCGCCCAGCGCGAGCGAGAGCCCGGCGTGTTCGGTCAACCAGGCCAGGCCCAGGGTGATGAGCAGCAGATTGAGCATGAAGAGCTCGTCGCTCTTGCGGCGCGCCACCTGCGTGAGCCACCAGCGCATGAGCCGCTGCCCACCGGTGAGCAGCAGGCCGAGCAGCAGCACGGCCTTGAGCGTGGCCCAGCCCAGTGCGCGCAGCAGCTCTTCGGGTTCCGAGGCCAGGGCAGGGATGATCACCAGCAGAGGCACCACGGCCAGATCCTGGAACAGCAGGATGCCCAGCACGCGCTTGCCGTGCTCCGATTCCAGCTCCAGCCGCTCGGCGACCATCTTGATCACGATGGCGGTGCTGCTCATCGCCATCACGCCGCCCAGCGCCAGCGCGGTCTGCCAGGGCACGTTCCACCAGGTGGGCAAGGCCAGGGTGAGCAGCAGCGAGCCCACGGTGGTCAGCAGCACCGTCAACACCACCTGCGACATGCCCAGGCCGAACACGTGCCGCTTCATCGCGCGCAGCTTGGGCAGGCTGAATTCCAGCCCGATCACGAACATGAGGAACACCACGCCGAACTCGGCCAGGTAGCGCACACCGCTCGAGTTCTGCGCCAGCGCCAGCGCGTTCGGCCCGATCACCACACCCACGACCAGGTAGCCCAGCATCGGCGGCAGGCGCAAGGTGCGGCACGCCACCACGGCCAGCACGGCGGCCAGCAGATAGAGCAGGGCGAGGTCGAGCGAATTCATGAAGCGATGGTAATGGCTGACCCACCACGCGGCGGCGGGCCGGCGGCGATAATTGCGCCCATGACCCTGCCCCCTTCCTTCGACCCGGCCCGGGCCCTGACCCTGGCGCAGGAGACCCTGAGCATCGAGGCACAAGCCGTGACCGCTGTGGCCCAGCGCCTGGACGCGTCCTTCGTCCGAGCCATCGAACTGGTGCTGGGCATTCCCGGGCGCGTGGTGGTCATGGGCATGGGCAAGAGCGGCCACATCGGCCGCAAGATCGCCGCCACGCTGGCCTCCACCGGCACGCCGGCCATGTTCGTGCACCCGGCCGAGGCCAGCCATGGCGACCTGGGCATGATCACCAGCGCCGACATGGTGCTGGGCATCAGCAACAGCGGCGAAAGCGAAGAGCTCACGGCCATCCTGCCGCTCATCAAGCGCATGGGCGTGCCGCTGCTGGCCATCACCGGCCGGCCCGACTCCACACTGGGCCGCCACGCCAACGTGGTGCTCGATGCCTCGGTCGACAAGGAAGCCTGCCCGCACAACCTGGCCCCCACCGCCAGCACCACCGCCCAGCTCGCCCTCGGTGACGCGCTGGCCGTGGCCCTGCTCGACGCACGCGGTTTCAAGGCCGACGACTTCGCGCGCTCCCACCCCGGCGGCGCGCTCGGGCGCAAGCTGCTCACCCACGTGAGCGACGTCATGCGCAGCGGCGACGAGGCCCCGCGCGTGGGCCTGGACGCCGGCCTCATGGAGCTCATGCGCGAGATCAGCGCCAAGGGCCTGGGCATGACCGCCATCGTCGACAGCGGTGAGCGCGTGGTGGGCATCTTCACCGACGGCGACCTGCGCCGCCTGATCGAGAAGACCGGCAGCGGCGCCGACCTGCGCACCTTGGTGGCGCGCGACGTGATGCACCCCCAGCCGCGCACCGTGCGCCCGGACGCGCTGGCCGTGGAGGCCGCGGGTCTGATGGAAGCCAACCGCATCACCAGCGTGCTGGTGGTGGACGGCGCCGGACGCCTGCAGGGCGCGCTCAACAGCAACGACCTCATGCGCGCGAAGGTGATCTGAACGTGGAACCCCTGCGCCCGGTGCTGAGTTTCCCACCCGCCCTGTTGCTGCGCGCCCAGCCGGTGCGCGTGGTCTTCTTCGATGTGGACGGGGTGCTGACCGATGGCAGCCTGTATTTCAGCGAAGCGGGCGAAACGCTGAAACGCTTTCACACGCTCGACGGCCTGGGCCTGCAGCTGCTGAAGCGCGCCGGCATCACGCCGGCCGTGGTGAGCGGGCGCGACTCCGCCGCCCTGCGCCTGCGCCTGTCCGCCCTGGGCGTGGTGCATGCGCGCCTGGGCACCGAAGACAAGGCCCCGGCCGCCGAGGCCATCCTGGCCGAACTCGGCCTGGACTGGGGCGCCGCCGCCGCCATGGGCGACGACTGGCCCGACCTGCCCTTGCTGCGCCGCGCCGCGCTGGCCGCCGCCCCCCCCTCCGCGCACGCCGAGGTGCTCGCCGTGGCCCACCACGTCACCGAGCGCCAGCCCGGTGCGGGCGCCGTGCGCGAGCTGTGCGACCTGCTGCTGGTGGCCCAAGGCGCGTATGCCCGCGAGCTGGAGGCGGCCGCGCGGTGAGCACGTCCGACCCGCTCGATTTCTTCGACACCGTCGACCAGACGATCGATGCGCCGCGCGCGCCACGCCGCAAGCGCAAGCTGCTGGACAACCTCTCGATCTACCTGCCCGTGCTGCTCATGGGCCTGCTCGCACTCGCCTCCTACTGGCTGCTGCGCGCCACGCCGGCGCCCGAGTCGGCCGAACCCGAGCGCCCGGTGAGCACAGAGCCCGACTATTTCATGCGCCGCTTCTCGGTCAAGGCCTTCGATGCCAAGGGCACGCTCAAGACCGAGGTCAAAGGCGTGGAGGCTCGCCACTACCCCGCCACCGACATGGTCGAGATCGACGACGCGCGCATCCGCCACATCGGCGACCAAGGCCTGCCCACGCTGGCCACCGCGCGCCTGGTGACCACCAATGGCGACAACACCGAGTTCGTGCTCCGGGGCAACGCGGTGATCGTGCGCGAGGCCGGCAACGACCTGAATGGCCAGCCCCAGCCCCGGCTGGAGTTCCGCGGCGAGTTCCTGCACGTGTTCCTGGAGCCGGACCGCATCGTCTCCGACCAGCCCGTCACGCTGCTGCGCGGCAGCGACCGCCTGGTCGCCGACACCCTGGACTACACCGGCGAGGACCAGGTCGCGCGCTTCAAGGGCCGCGTGAAAGTGCAGCTGGCGCCGCGTTGAGCGCCCCACCCAGGCCC